>OMRK01000197.1 GCA_900313515.1 uncultured bacterium
CATCCGGTGCGATTAGCTATAAGTGGTGTGGGCAACGGACCTAGCTTATTCCACATGATGGAGGTTTTGGGTAAGGAGACCTGCGTGCGTCGTTTAAATAAGGCCTTGGAGTGCCTTAAGGCTGGAGATGACGGGAAAGCCTAAAGCCGCGGCTTCCTGGCGACTGGCCTGGCTGTTGTATCCCCATGCAGCCAGGACAGGACGCACACCTAATTCCTGGGCCGATTTGAGATTATCCAAGACATCATCTACAAACATGATTTGAGTAGGGGAAACTTGGGTAATCTCGGCCAGGTGTTGCAGTTGTTGGCGCTTATCCAAGCTGTACTCTTTGGAAATTATGGGTAGCTGAAGATCGATAGTGCGAAGTAGGGCTAAAGCTGAGGCTTTGTCTTTAGTGGTGCATATGCTTAGGTGATTGAATTTTTCTGCCAGTTTGCCTATGGCTTCGCGTACACCGGGGAAGGGACCTTGGCAGTCCATCCATTCCCGGGTATGTTCCTCGCGCAGGAAAATGCGTTTCTCCACCAATTGACGGCCGGATTCTGCCAAAGTCTGGCTCTTCTTTCGGCTAAGCTCCATAAATAGAGGCAGGGAGTAGTCCTGCAGGCTGAGCCGAATCATGGGAGCTGGCCAGTCGTCTTTGCACCACGGCTTCAAGCTGTGGTCGGAAAGCTTGGGCGCTTCAGGAGCGACTTCCAGGCACATGGTCTCGCCTATCTCCAATATCAGGGCAAATTCCTCGCCACGCCTGGCTAGCCAGCGACCAGACAGAAATAGCTGCTCGGGACATTGGGCCCAGCGTCCGAATCTATCGTACCAGACTTCCTGGGCGGTCATGTAACACTCTCGCTGGGTGTCCCAGATGACTCCATCGAAATCTAAAGCCAAAACAGAGGGTTTAGCGGAAGTAACGCAGGACAGCAGAACTTCAGTCGACGCGGCATCCGCGCCACCTTGGGAAATACCGGCTGGTACTGAAAATGTTTCTCTTGACATATACCTAGGGCACCTGTACGCTGTTTAAAATATCTCCAATTAGCTTTTCTGCTGCCCAGCTGGCTTCGCGGAAATCCTGATCGGCCAAAATTAAGCGATGCTCTAAAACAATGGGGGCCAGATCCTTGATATCATCGGGCAGAACATAGTCTCGTTTGTGAAGGACGGCCCAAGCTTGGCTCAGACGGTAAAGAGTCTGCGAGGCTCGAGGACTGGCACCTAAAGAGATCTGATCGTTGTGGCGGGTAGCATCTACCACGGCCACGATATAGCGGCGTACGTTGGCTTCGAGCCTAACGGTGCGTATGCACTGGATGGCCTCGGCCAGATCGTTGTTAGAACAGACTGCCTGCAGTTTTTCCAAAGGGTGCTCCAGGCGCTGATCTTCCAGAAGCTGGGCCTCCGCCTCCAAGGAAGGATAGCCCATGTGCAGTTTGACGGCAAAACGATCTAACTGAGCTTCCGGCAGGGGGAAGGTGCCTTCGTATTCTATGGGGTTTTGAGTGGCTACCACTATGAAGGGAGTGGGCAGGGTATGAGTATTGCCATTTACTGTAGCCTGGTGCTCTTCCATGCATTCCAGTAGAGCTGACTGCATTTTAGGGGTAGCTCGGTTAATCTCATCGGCCAAAAGTAAATTGCTGAAGACCGGCCCGGGATGAAACTTAAATTGTTCGCTACTGCGCTCGTAAATGGTAGTTCCCAGAAGATCGGACGGCAAAAGATCGGGAGTACACTGCACACGTGAAAAGGTGCCGCCGATCGACTTGGCCAGAGCTCTGCACAGAACGGTTTTACCTACACCCGGGACGTCTTCAAAAAGAATGTTACCACCAGCCAGAACCGTTGCGGTAGCCTTGAGTATCACATCATCCTTGTCAACAATGACACCTTTTACGTTGCGGATTATGGCTACACCCAAGTTGTGGGCTTGCTCTAAAGTACACGGCATTCTACTTCTGAACTCCTAAGAACAAGTGAGCGCAACGGAGCCTGAATGCTGTTCTCATTGGGTGTGTAAGTTTCCACGAATGCCTTTGAACCGGGAGAACCATGGACATCGATGTTGATAACTCTATCGTCATAGGCCTTAACATGATCTGTGTCTCGGGAAAGGGGAGTATGGCCTATAACACAGCTATTGCAGCCAAATCCGTCAAGCATGTCGGTCATTTCCGAATCGGTAAACTGACGGGTGCGAGTTCCTGACTGGTAATCGTAGCCCCAGACCTTGCGCCCCCAGATAAAGCTTTCTCTAGCTTGTAAATAGGAGCTCTCTGGAAGCTCAGCCAGATTCTGCATGGGAATCCAGAACTCTCTACTGTCGGGCACAGAGTGGGAGAAGAGGCGACCATTGACCACAACACCAAGATAAAGGTTATCTTCCAAAAACTGCGAGGCGCCGGCATGCATGATCTCGGCCCACTTATCTAAGCCTCCGAAGCCTTCGGCCGTGCCTTCGCCACCCTGACACCACCAGTTTACAAAACCCAGCGATTCCTCGATTTGGTCATCATTCAAACCTTTATTGGAGAGCTGGAGGCGGAGTATGGGCCAATTTTTTGTGGTGAGCAACGTATTCTGAATGAAACTGGGCGTAAGATAATTGATAACCTTGGCCGACTCCATCATCATAAGGTCATGGTTGCCCAAGATGGGATAAAAACGACTGTCAAAGTCGTATTTAAAGTGGCGCAAGCGCTCCATATCCTGCTTAATGCTGACAATAAGTTCAATAATGTGGCGAGGACCCTCCAAGGCCTCGTAGGGGGACTGCTCTGTGGAAGACTCTAAGGGCTCACCGCGCCAGTCCACATAATCGCCGATAAAGATTAAATCGACACGATCCGCCGCAGGATTCCATTTGGTAGTGCCGGGCAACAAGAAATTTAATTCGCGCAGATATCGCAGCAAGCGGAAATAATCACCGTGCAGGTCACCTACGGCTAAAATTGTACGCTCCCTATCGTCTATAGGGGGGCGCCCATTGTCATCTTTTACGCTCTGATCGTTGAGATTATCGGCGTTGTTCAGTAAATTGGCTTTTATAGAATCCATATGGCTATCTCCGGCGGATTTAAGTAGGTAGCCGCACGTAGAAAAAGTGACTGGCCCCCAACTGGAGCTAACCGAGTTCTCTTTAACAAAGGTCCATTCCTTCACCTGCAGGTACTGGGCTGACATCTGTCTTTCTGCCCTGCCGGAATTGTGCGGGCTGTTAGGTCGTAGGGGGGCTCCCGGAGCGACTGGAATTTATAGCATTAATGCCTGGGAGCATCGGGGGGTGCACAACGTCTGTGGGGATTACCCGAAGATGCGGGAGTATCCCATCAGTAACCGTAGGCAGACTCGTCTCTAAGCAGGAATTCTTTTAAGTTCTCCTGGTTGGCTGAACTCGAGGCTGAACTACCGTCTAAGGAATCAAGATCGAAGGAAGAAAGATCGATCTTGGCGGCAAAAACCTGTTCATGAATTTCTTTGGCTAACGCGGCGGCAGTGTCGTAATTACTCTTGGTCAGCTTAACCTTGGCTCTGGACAAAACACGACCATCCGGCCCTAAAAGGCTGGCGCAGTAGGAATCAGTCTGTAGGTAGAACTGCAGAGTCAAGCCCTGGTTTGTTACCTTAAAGCGTGGAGATTTGGCAATCATACCCGACAAGATGTTTCCTGACTGGGAGCCATCGCTTTGGCAAACAACGGGAACTCTGCCTTCGGTGTGGCGAATAGCCGCAGGAGTTGAGGTTATAAGCTGGGCATATTTTTGGGCGGCCTCCCTATAATTACCTTGGCTGTAATCTATTTGGGCCAGTCTGGCCAACGACCAAGCCCGTACTAGCTTGACCGCTTTGGGTAAGGTCACCAAAGTTTTCTCAAAATTCTTCTTGGCCGTATCTTTGTTGCCGAATAGGTAAGCAATTTCTGCTTTATGGAGCAGCAGATAGGGTTCTTCCACCGGCAGATTCTTGTCTTGCTGACGCAGAATTCTGTTTATAGCATCGTTGCAGACGCCTGGCCCGAGTATCTTATTTAAAAATGGCTTGTAACATTCTGGAGCGGTTATGCCCTGAGACCGGTAAGGTCTCAAACTGGAAGCTATGCGGCCATTTTCTGTCATTAAAGCCCGCAGGCGTGAGGAAGAACGCCAAAGCTCGTAATCCATGCGAAGGATATCCCAACGCAACTCCAAGCTCTTACTGAAGGGAGTCCAACTGAGCATCTCGCGGTAATACTCGCGCAGAGCCTTGACTGCCGCGTACCAGGTGAGCAGGTTGCCGGCCTCGGCCTGATCCACATCCACCGATGAACCACCCTGGCGATCTGGCCTATTGACCAATTTGCTCAGCCGAAATGTTGCTTCTCCTATCCAACCTAACTCCAAAAAGAGGCAGCCGCTAGTTTGCAGATTGTCGGCCATAAACTGTTGGTACAGGAAGGGCTTGAGGGCGCGGGAGTATTGGTAGGTTTTGACCAGAGCCTGAGAAGCTTCGGCAAACTTAGCCTCAGAGATGTAAAGATCGGTAAGATCACCATAGGGGTTTGTGTATGACTGATCGCTAAAGGGGGCGTTGCTAGCCTCGTTAAAGAGCTGTTCGGCCTCGTCGAAGCGGCCCAGAGCCAGACAGGTCTCGCCAAGGTTTCTCAAAACGGTAGGATCGGGTGCCTCTCCTCGGCGGCGTCTTTCGCTTATCAGGTTAGAGAAGGCGTTGTAGGCCGCCTGTTCGTTGCCGCACTCCGACTCTAGAGCTCCCAGAGAGTTCCAGGCTATCTCAACTGCCGCATTATTCCCCGAGTTGAAGGCACGCGTCAAAACTTTGCGAGCCTCATCTTCTCGATTCAGTTTCATGAGCGGCCAGGCTTTCTCCACTTCAAGGTAGGAAAGGCCAGGTATATGTTTTGTAAGACAATCTATGGCTTTGATTTTCTCTTTATATCTGTCCATTTCCCCCAAAACCTGGATAAGCTCCACCTGAGAGGCTATGAACAAAGAATATTTGTTGCTATAGGTACTTCTACCCTTGATATCTTCGATGATGTAGTCGCGGGCTTTCTCCAGATGGTAACGTGAACGTGGCAGATCTCCCTCGGCTCGGTGGAAGACTACGCCTAAAACGGCGTGACCTTCTACAGAATGGGGATCTTGAGCAATCTTGGCCTCGGCGAACTTGCGCCAGGAGATCATGTTGTCTGTGTCGTTAGTTATAGCAAACAGAGCAGGGCCGTCTATAGGCCTCTTGCTCAGGGTTTCGTAGGTGTTACTCTTGGGTGAAGGTTTGCTTAGGGCCGGTTCGCTTAAAAAGGGCAGAAGCAGGGCCGCAAGAAGAATAACAGCCAACAGAGTTCTAAAACTAAAAGTAGCGTTAGAATACCTATTATCTTTCATGAACATTAACCTCTGCGCAGGTTTGGGCCCTGCAGCCCTCAGCCGACTCTAAGAAGCGATCAGTTTGACTATTACTATACTTAAAGTTAGAGAGTTTGAGAAGTTCGCCGTTTAATTTATAAACTAGCGTTTTCTGAGAGTAGAGCGGCACAGATCTTCTAAAGGCTTTTTGCAGCACTCGCGGATGACCTTAATGGGGTCTTCCATGCCGGCGGTAAGCTCTAAGCGGTGGGCAAATACGTAGGGCACCAAGTAGGAAACATCATCTGCTGTGACATAATCGCGGGCCCGTTTTAAGGCGCAAGCCTTAAGGGCGGGAATCATGAGTACTAAGCTTCGGGTTGAGATACCCTGGGCCACGTAAGGAGATTGACGCAGAGCATTGGCCATATCTACCAAGCACTGGTTGATGCGATCGTCTACATAAATGAAGTTGTCCACCGACTGGCGGGCCTCTAAGATGGCCGACTTGGGAACCATGGGAAAGTCGTTGCCCGGAGGAGTACAGCGTTCGTGGATTGAACGCAGCACATCCAGTTCTGAATCGCGGTCGATGTTGTTCATGCGGATCTTAAAGAGGAAGCGGTCATGTTGAGCCACTGGTAAGGGATAGGTACCGGCTTGATCGCGAGGGTTCTGAGTGGCAATTACAAAGAAGAGCCGGCCCAGAGCATGCGAGGTGTTGTCCACTGTAACTTGCTTCTCTGCCATAGCCTCCAGCATGGCCGATTGCACCTTGGGGGAGGTACGGTTAATTTCGTCGGCTAAAACGACATGGGCGAAGAGAGGGCCCGGCCGGAACGTGAAAGATCCGCTGTCAGGCTCAAAAATGGTCATGCCGGTAATGTCTGAAGGCAACAGGTCAGGTGTAAATTGAATCCTGCGGAACATGGTGATGGGAGGCTCTGGCTTATCGTTATAGATAGACTCACCCAGGGCTTTAGCCAAAGTGGTTTTGCCCGATCCAGGAAAATCTTCCAAAAGTACGTGCCCATCGGCCAGAATGGCAACCAAAATCAGTTCGATCACCTGATCACGTCCACGAACTGCCCTTTTCAGGCGGGATTCGAGGGTGAGCAGCAGATTATAGGCTTTATCCAAGAGCACCGCTCGGTTGGCTTGTGAGGTTCTATCCAAGGTAAATTAGGCCTCCCTATTTTTTAATTTAAAATAATTTTTATCGATTGACATCGGTTTTCTATCGGGTGTACTTTGCTGGTTCGCTCTGCACCTTTCGGTTACTTCGCCTTAGTTTTAATTGGCTTTGTGAGCTTCCAGACACTAGAAGTCTTTCGGGCACCAGGCCTTCTGCTCCGGTGGGTAGTCCTCCCGCCTTAAGGGCTAGACTGGCGGAGAGCTACCTCGTCGTTGTCGGGAGCTGGCAGGCGGTGGCTCTTATGGCTTTGATAAACGGCCATCACCCGCCTGTCGCGCCCGACTGTCCGGAAAGTGAGCATGACTAGTGTACAAAAATCCAAGCAAAAGGATTCAATATCCCTAACCACCGGCGCCACCAAGGCGCCAGGCCCTGCATTTGCGATTTTAGATCACGGTACAGACTGCTAACGGTCGAACTTTCAGGCAATGGCAGGTAGGACTGGAAGTCTTTCGTTGCGCCGAAACTGCGGCGCAAGTGTCCAGCGGTCAGCTCCTCCAGGCTAGGCAACTGCTCTTTCCACCTTAGAGCAAATTCTTCTCTGGTTTCGCCGTAACGTCGACGGATCCCCAGCTCTGCCAGTGATACCAGAGCAGCCTTGTAAGTGTAATCTACCTTGCTGGCTTGTAAACAGAAATAGACGCGCGTGTGCAGGTAAATCTTGTAGATCCAGGCGTAGATAAAGGCGGCAATCAGGACCAAAACCAAACCGTACCCGAGCATTTTTACCAATACCTGCAGTTGCTTTTGTACATCAACTGGCTTCTGGGGCACGCCATCCTCATTGGACGATTCCTCACGGGCCATTTCACCCAGCATCTTCTGCAAGTCGGGATCGGGGGGATCCTGCTGCGGGCTTCTAGAGCGCTCGGCATAGACATCTATGGGGAACCAGCCCAGACCATCCAAATAGATTTCACACCATGAATGGGCGTAGGAACCCATAATGAGTAGCGAAGAACCGCCGTAGGTATTCTTTTCCTCCACGGCATAACCTTCGGCAACTCTGGTGGGAATTCCCAATGAACGTCCTAAATAAGCCATAGCGCTGGAAAAATGGACGCAGTAGCCAATGCGGTCACCAAAAAGGAATTTGGCAGTTACATCCTCCTTATCTTTAACCCTCACGCTGGCATCGTAAATACAATTCTTACTGAGCCAAAGCTGAATCATAAAAATCTTGGCTATAGAAGAATCCTTATACTGGGCCGGCAGCTCTTTTACTATTTTATCGGCTAGTTCTTTGTAACGTGGATCTTTGGGAATTTGGGTATAGTATTCTATATCGGCCTTAGACCAGTTGGGATTACCTACATGCAATTTCATAAGATCGGGGAGTTTTCCAGTAAAGCTTCTCGATTTTACGTTGTAGGCTCCTATGAATTGGCCCGAGTTAGGATTGGGAGCCGTCGACATTTCATATGGATTGACCAAGCCGAATGGTTTGTTGTGATCGGTGATAAGGCACACTTTTGTTCCCACTGATTTAGTTATACTTGGGTTGAAGCGTGGCGCGGTAATAACGTTTGAACCGTTAGGCTGAGGGAAGCCAGAAGCCACGTCGTGATCGTAGCGGCCAGACACATCCTGCAGAAGTTTCTTTCCGTTGAAGAAGCTTTTGACTTCCTGGCGGAAATAGTAATTGCCACCGTAAGGTTTGCAGTCGTCGTTTAAAAGTACCACAGCCACAGGCTGATCCGGCGGCGGATCGTTAATGTTCCTGTCGTTGTCCTCATTGTTATCGCTCTTTTCACCCTTTTCACTGTTGTCTTTGTCACTGTCGCTTCCGGAACCGCTCTCACCCTCTTTGTCCTGATTTTTGTCGTTCTTATCCTGATTTTTATCATCCTTATCTTGAGAGTTATCACCCTTGTCATTTTTATCTTTCGGTTTTTGATTGTTGCCCTTTTTACCCTTGGATTTCTCCTGATCTTCGCCCTTGGCTTCACCACCTATAATTTGCTTGGGTAAAGGGTTACGCAGCTCTTTAAGGGGCAGAAATATGCCAACTAAGGTTATAATTACCACTAAGATCGATAAATTGACAATACTTCTGCGGTTGAGTTTGCCTACTATCAAAAAGACTAGGGCTATGGCCAAGAGCATACCCACACCCACGAAGTAGGGTACGGGATCACGACCTTCTGACCAGAGAGGATCTACAAAGAAATAGGGACGGCTGATAAAACCATTGCGGTGTGCGGCCAGGGGAAATAAGGCAATATTGGCGACTATGATAAGTTCAAAGGCTACAAACCAAGATTTGCGCAAGCTTATGGCATGAATTGTGCCTACCAGCAATAGACAGTTGAAGAACCAAACAAGACCCTGGGAAATGGCACTGGCATCCTCGGGTGAGGAGAAGAGCGAAGCGATAAAAGCGCTATTTACCGGAAGATTGGCCATCCAGATCAAGAGCCGATTGAGCAGGATAGAGCCTACCACAAAGACGGGAATGCGCAGGCGCGAGTGAGCTAAACAGTATGATAAAAACAGGGCCCCGAGAACCGCTCCCAAAAAGGCTCCAAACACCCCACTAGTGACGGAAAGTAATGAAGCATTGACGCCCAAAACTAAGCCCCAAATTAGACCGTTGATTAAGGAAGCACATCCAAAAGATTTTTTATTCTCAAAATTATGGTTCATAATTTCAACAGCCATCTCTTACACCGCCTGTTTTTGTGATTGGAAATAGGCCGCTGGATTGTTGATGATCCTGCCGCTGGCTTTCTCACAGAGAACAACAGGAGTTGTCGAGGTGTACAACTCCTTAGATACGCGCGCTGGCTCCTCCGCCTCATGAGCGACTGAATCGCTGAAAATCCAACGTTCCCAAGGCTTCTCCGCCTCTATCTTTTCAATATTGTGGCTAAATCCCATGAGCCAAGTTATAGTCAAATGAGTAGAACTTGTGGCTGTCTTAACAAATTTTATCCAATTCCCGTATACTGGAGGTACGAACACAAAGCAACTGTGATAGCCTTTTTTGGCAGCTGTGTTTAAAAAGGCGCTCAGCCCACTGCCCAAAGGAATATTCAAGCTGTCATCTGCCCCTTTTTCTGCACCGTCGGCTGGGAGTGTGGTCGAGGCGCGGTTTAAGGCATGGGAATAACTGCCGGACCGAGCCAGAAACTCCACAGCTTCGGTCAGGTTGGAAGTGGAACCCGGGCAACCATCAGCTCCAAACAGCCAATTTTCACCCAAGAGTTTCGATTCCAAAATAGTGCGGGCAAATGAAGCAGTAGCTTCATCTTCTCTGCCAACCACTAGATAAGCGCAGGTGCGTGGTTTAGCCGTCAAAGCACGCTCGGGCATGCGAACCTCCAGGCGGCGGGTGCGGGCGTAAACCTTCCAGATGATGGAGCGGGAAGGATCGCCGGGAGCATATTGGCGCATATCGGTGCGATCACCTTGAGGATCGCCGAAGGGATCGGAAATATCCTCGCCGCCGGACATGCTCATAGTTACGTTACTGCGCTGCATCTTGCCGCTTTCAGGATAGGCCTTGATTCCGACATTCTGCCAACTGACCCAAGTTACGTTGGCTAGACCCAGCACGTCGGTGACCGAGAAGCGGCGGGCCAATTTTTCCACGCTACAGCGGTGGCGAGCGGTGATGCGTTCTTTGAGCTCAGTGAAGCTTTGTTCGCACTCTACCTCAAAACCAGGCGGATCTATCCACTTAATGCTTATATTGACAAGTGGGATGGGCCACAGCTTAATGACCAAACCGCTCTTGCATGAAGGGGCATTGCAACAGGTAGTTATGTCGGGCAGGCCTTCTTCTTTGGCTTTTTTCCAGCCGTAGGCTAGACTGATGGCTTCCAGGCTTACGGCCACTATCATCAGGACTCCCACCACAGCCAGAGCTACTGAGGCCGATGTCCAGACTATATCATTATATTTCAAGGCTACGTTTTTGAAGGTGATGTATAACAATATCATGTAAGCCAACCCTAACAGGGTAAGCGGAACATAACCCCAGGCCTTGATGACCCAGGCACCCGCCTTTCTGAGGGCGACTTTCATTCTATTAGCCATAAGTGAGCCGTTTTGGCTGGCAACATCCGGTCCCAGGGCTCGAGGCAATATATTTTCTTCTTGGCTAGGCATAGGCTTCACTGTATTCAATACTAATTTTACTTTTGAATCTCTCACCACATACACGGCTACTTAGACAAGCATCCGTTTATAGCTGTAGGTTAGGTCCAGAAAATAGATGGTAAGTACCTTTGACCTCTACTTCTTTTTCCTTTCATTGTGTACTAAACATCCTAACCCCTCTTGCTTTTATTGGTCGAAGATAATAGATTGCTATTCATGCAAAGTATCTACAATATACCCGTGCCGACGATATGGATGGCCGTTGTCAAGCAGGTCTTTGGCCTGGAAGCAGAAATCGAAGCTGTCCGATTTTATGAGAGCAAAAAGAATCAGGTTTCCAAACTTCGACTGCGTACGCCCCAAGGTCTAAAGGAGGTTATTGCCAAGAAATATGTATGGGGTGATGGTGACGCCGAGTTCAGTGTGCTGAAGAAGGCTTATTCTTTAGAATTGGGCGTTCCCAGGCCCATTGCCCACATTGGCGGTGTGCTCTTTACAGAGGCGGTGGAGGGAGAAAAGCTGCGGGCGCCTGTTAGCGTACAGCAGGCTGAAGGTTTGGGAGGTTGGTTGAACAGGTTTCATAAGGCCATGACTCCTGCCCCAGCTCGGGGAACTTTTTTGCGCGGTGACTGTCGTTTGGTCAATTTTCTTTTTCAAGCTCAGGGGCAGAAGATTTATGGTTTGGACTTTGAGCAGGCTTATTTCGGCAGTCCAGAGCTTGAGGTCGCAGAGTTCATGGCCAGTCTGCTGGCTGTCAGTGGGACAGAAAGAATTCTGCAATCTTGGCCGTTAGCTGCAATTTTGGCTTTTTTGCGTGGATATGGAGGTGGGCTTGACCTGGAAGGGCTTTATGAATGTACCACCAAGAATCTGCACAATAGTTTGGAATTTTGTCCTGAAAGGGTCGAAGAGATCCAGGCCACGCTACATAGCTGGCAGACTTCTAAAAAAGAAATTCTGCAGGAATTGGCGAGAAACTGGGAAGGAGAAAAGCAGTCTTAGTGTTTGAGGAACTAACGTGGGGATTCGTTGGATAGGTTCGCGGTCTCCAAGCTGGTTGCGGTTTGGTTCAATCTATTTTTACAGGGAGATTTTTACTTAATGAAGATTAAGAAGCCGGTGCTGCTTTTGCTTTTTGCCGTTGCTGTTGGCCTGGGGTTGTTTTATGTTGATTCTGAGCCTTCCAGGGCTCAGGCTGCTCCCAGTCAGGGGTTGCTCAATCCGCGCCTAGTGGTGTCCTGCTTTCTGGACGATTCTATGAGTGTAATTGATGCCCGTACAGTGCGTATGTTGGGTAAGTTTTCGGTAGGCTCCAATCCAGAGCGTATGTCGGTATCTCCAGATAACAAGTATATTGCCGTGACTCAGCCCAAGACAGGTTGTATATCCATTGTCGAGAGTGGTAACCTTCGTTTTGGCAACGCCCATGCCGACCCGCAGATGACTACGCCTGTGGATGTCTGCTTCTCCACCGATGGAGCCCGCCTGTACGTGCTGGATTCTAAGACTTGCACCCTGTTAGAACTGCACGTGCCAAGTTTTGAGGTGGTACGCACTCTGCCTTTGAATGGTCTGGGGCCTAGCCTTATGCGTATCTCTAAAAATGGTGCCAAGATGTTTATATCACACGAAGATACCGGCCTTTTGACAGTGGTGGATCTTTTTAACTGGTCTATCTACAAGCAGATGGGAGTTGGTCCAAAGGCTGGAGGATTAGATCTTTCCAGCGATAACGGCCGCTTGGTGGTGGCTCTGCCCAGTGAGAGCATGGTTGGCATTTACAAAACGCCCAATCTGGAACTCTTAAAGAAGGTTCCCGTTGGCTCCGGAGCTGGAATAGTGGGGGTGTCTCCCAAAGATCAGGTGGTGGTTCTCAATACTATTTCCAACGATGTTTCCATGTTCCCATTAGATCGTCCCAGTGCCCGTTTCCGTACGGCGGTAGGAGTTGGACCGCGCGATCTCTGCTTTGCTCCAGATGGCTCCATGTGTTATGTGGCTAATTTCAATACCGATGATATTTCGGTTATTGACATGGCTAAAGGCACTCAATTAGGGCGTCTTTTAGTCGGCAAAGGGCCCAGAGCTGTAGTGTGGTTATTTTAGCAATGAGCAATTAGCAATTAGGAAGCTGCCCGCGTGTGAGGTGACGCGAAAACTATAGGAACGACGGCTAAGGAAGCTCGCGAGCTCTCCGCGCGGAGCGCGGGGGAGAACACAAAATAAAAAAGGTAGGTTGCAACACGATATGCATTACGATTACAAAACTTCCGGCACTTGTTCTCGGGT
Source organism: uncultured bacterium (assembly GCA_900313515.1). Classification (GTDB taxonomy): domain Bacteria; phylum Vulcanimicrobiota; class Xenobia; order Xenobiales; family Xenobiaceae; genus Bruticola. The sequence goes on from OMRK01000197.1 coordinate 12,931, forward strand.
TATTCATTTCGACATTGATGGCGATAAAATCAGCAATATCAGTTTTGACGGCGGCTGCAATGGCAATTTGAAGGGTATCTCCATTTTGGCCAATGGTTTAACTGTGGAACAGATAGAGAAGGCCTTCAGTGGCCTCACTTGTGGTTTAAAGCCTACTTCATGCCCAGATCAGCTGGCTCGGGCTGTACGCAAGGCCTACAACGAAGTTAATAGCGGTAAGCTGATCTAAAAAATTAGCTGTGTTCTGCTAGGTAGAGGGGCCGTTTGAGGTTGCGCTAAGCAAGTTAGACAAGGCCTTTCGCTAGGCGGAGGGCCATGCTTGGGCACGGTCCAAGTTTCTGGTCCAGAGAACAATCTGGTTACCTGTTTGGAACAGCCGTCTTATATCCCCGCGGCCTAAGGTCGGGGGGTTTACGGCGATCTTGATAAAGTGTATATTAGGGGGTAGCAAACGGTCACAGGCAGGGGAGCCTTTCTCAAAGTGCGAAGGCGTTGGGTCCGTTCTTTTTTAGTTTATTTTTCAGTCTTTTTAAGGAGTGTTTTTGATGCAGTACGATCCGGCAAGCTTTGAACAAAAATGGCGCGATATTTGGGAGGCCAAGCATTTGCACCACGCCCACAAAGGCGATCCGCGGCCCAAGTACTATTGTCTGGACATGTTCCCCTATCCTTCCGGAGAAGGCCTGCATGTGGGCCATTGGCGCGGTTACGTACTTTCCGACGTTATTAGCCGTTATATGACTCTTCGTGGATACCAGGTGCTTCATCCTATGGGCTGGGATGCTTTCGGCTTGCCAGCCGAGAATGCCGCTATTAAGAAGGGTATCCATCCTGTGGCCCAGACCGAGGCCGCCACGGCCAATATGCGCCGCCAGCTCAAAGATATGGGCTCGATGTACGATTGGGAGCGCGAGGTTAACTCTTCGCTGCCCGAGTATTACAAGTGGACTCAATGGACCTTCCTGCAGGTTTACAAGCTGGGCTTGGCCTACAAGAAGGAATCTCCCATCAACTGGTGCCCTTCCTGCGCCACCGGCCTGGCCGACGAAGAAGTTAAGAATGGCCGTTGTGAGCGTTGCGACAGTCTGGTTACTAAGAAGGGACTGCCCCAGTGGTTCTTCGCTATCAGCAAGTATGCCCAGCGTCTGATCGACGACATCAAGGAGCTGGACTGGCCCGACAAGGTCAAGAAGATGCAGATTGACTGGATCGGTCGCAGTCAGGGCGCTGAGGTGCTCTTTAAGATTGAGGGTCGCGAAGAGGAGATCACCATCTTCACCACTCGTCCCGATACCATTTACGGAGCGACCTACATGGTGCTGGCCCCCGAGCACGAGTTAGTGGCTAAAATTACCACCTCCGAGTATAAGGAAGCCGTAGAGAAGTACGTCGCTTGGACTGGATCTCGCACCGAGGTAGAGCGTCAGGAGCGCAAGGAGAAGACCGGTCAATTTACCGGTGCTTATGCTATCAATCCGGCCAACGGCGATAAGATTCCCATCTGGATTGCCGACTATGTTTTAATGGGTTACGGCACGGGTGCCATCATGGCCGTTCCCGATGGTGACGAGCGCGACTGGGATTTTGCCAAAGCCTGCGGCTTGCCCATTAAGCATGTTATCATGAGTCAAGAAGAGGCGGAGGCGCTTAAGGCCGATGGAGTCGACTTTAAGAATCCTAAGGCTGTGGATGAAGCCTGGCAGGCCAAGTTCGGCGCCCAAGAGCGTGATTGCGCTTACAGCGAGAAGGCTTATATTGTAAACTCTGAGGAATTTTCCGGTATGGAGTCTCAGGTTGGTGGTGAAGCCATCACGGCTAAGTTCGCTAGCGAGGGGGTAGGCCGGGGCATGGTCAACTATAGGTTGCGTGACTGGCTGGTTTCCCGTCAACGCTATTGGGGAGCTCCCATCCCCATGGTTTATTGCGACAAATGCGGCATAGTTCCCGTTCCCGAGGATCAGCTGCCCGTGCTGTTGCCCCATGTTGAGAAATATCAGCCCTCAGGCACTGGTGCTTCTCCTTTGGCTTCCATACCCGAGTTCGTTAACACCACTTGCCCCAAGTGCGGTGGGCCGGCCAAGCGCGATACCGACACCATCTCCCAGTGGATTTGCTCTTCCTGGTACTTCCTGCGTTATCCATCTTACGATTCAAAAGATGCTGCATGGCGTCGTGAAGATGTCGATTTCTGGAACCCTGTCGATCTTTATGTGGGAGGCATTGAGCATGCGGTCCTGCATTTGCTCTATTCTCGTTTTTATAACAAGGTGTTCTACGATTTGGGGTTGGTCGGTTTCAAGGAGCCTTTCACTCGCCTCTTCAACCAGGGTATGATTACCAGAGTTGGTAATATTGGGCGTTTGGAAAAGATGAGTAAGTCCAAGGGCAACGTGGTAAATCCCGATGAATTGGTGCAGAAATATGGTACCGATGCCTTGAGGGCTTATCTGCTCTTTATCGGGCCGCCGGAGCTGGATGCCGAGTGGATCGATTCCGGAGTGGTGGGAGTTTACCGCTGGCTGCGCCGGGTTTGGACTTTGGTGACTGAAACGGAGTTGGCTGAGGGCGATGAGACTGATGTCGAGGTCTTAAAGATCAATAATCGTTCCATCAAGAAGATCAACGATGATCTGAGTCGTCTGCACTTAAACACTGTGGTCTCTACGTTGATGGAGTGGAGCAACTTCCTGATCACCAGGGCCGCCGCCAAGAAGCCTATCACCAAGAAGACTATTCACGATTATATCATCATGATGGCTCCTGTGGCTCCTCACATGGCTGAAGAGCTTTGGAACTTCTTGGGTCACAAGGAGAGCTTGTTTGAAAGTCGTCCAGCTTGGCTTGAGTGTGACGAAAAGTATTTGCACGATGACGAATTCACCCTGGTGGTTCGAGTGAATGGCAAGTTGCGTGATACTATCGAGGCTGTAAAGGATACGCCCCAGGAGGATTTGGAGAAGCTGGCTAAGACAAGTCCCAAGGTTGCCACCTGCTTGGAGGGCCATGAAATTGTTAAGGTTGTTTATGTGCCCAATAAGCTCATTAACTTCGTTGTTAAGTAAGAATTGGCTTTAAGTTCTTGAGTAGCTGCCGGGAGGTTTTTCAGAAGAGGCCTCTCGGTAGTTTTTTGTTTGTGAGGGCGACGGGGCGTTTCTTTTAGCGCTACGCTCTTTCCGGGAAGCGAATCATCGGCGGAGTTTTTGTGTGGGGGTGGGAAGGGGGCTTATTTTCTTGATTTGCCTAAACGTTCAATGGTGTCCTTAACGATTATGTTAATTAACTCTGTCTCATTTTGTACGCCATTGGGAAGTTTAAAACTTGCATACCATTTACCTGGATAATCCCAAAATCTATCCATACAGTCGTACATGCTATAGCGGTTGTAGACAAATTTGATGTCTGGATGAGTCTGTTGGACTATTTTCAAGGCCTTAGCTTCGATAGCGTCAACTTCCTTTTCCACTTCGTCTGTATACTCGTATTCGTCCATAAGTTTTCTCGCTTCCTTGCTTGAACGAGGAGGTGTAGACAGAAACTACCAGACCTTCACTTCGCCAGCTTTCATTATGTCTAGAGCTTCCTCTTTGGTTATGGATCTGGTAGAACCATCGTCAGATATTTCTATGAGATTGCCATCATCATCACCAGTGATCTTAACGGAAATACCCGTATCATTGGTGACCAGCAACTCTCCTCGAGCGGTTTTGCCAACGAAAGCATAAAATATAAAAATAAGAGTAGTCGGCCACAGGAACACTAGAGCACGGAAGGTAAATTCAAGAAGTTTATGAAATTCTTTCGGGACGTCATTAAAAAGGCCGTAAAGAAAAAACAATGTAAGCGGAACGGTAAATAAGAGCAGAAAAGCCACAATCCGCCAGCTAGCTTTACGCCCATTTTCGGTTAACTGCTTATCTGTTTTGGTGAGTTCTTTCAACTCAAATTCGTAATCTTCTGGATCTACAGGCATATACTCTTTTTCAGAACTCGCCATTATAATGGTACCTTCGGTTTCTTTTGTATCTTGCAGGAAAATTCAGAAACTAATACTCTCCTCTCCTTGTTACTTTGCCAGCCCTCATTATGTCCAGAGCTTCCTCTTTGGTTATGGATCTGGTAGAACCGCCCGCGGATATCTCTATAATCTGGCCTCTACTGTCACCAGTTATGGTTACTTTTGATGTCCTATTGTTGGTGACTGTCAATTTTATGCGTTTGGGTTTGCAAAATAGACATGGAAATGCGATTATAAAAAAGAAAAACCAAAAAGCAGTCAAATAATATTGCTCGTTTATGAATTGTGTAAAATTGTTAACTTTGTCAAGACTTAAAAAATATAATGTAAACGTTACTGAAGCCAGAATTAGGAAAATCACACTTAAGCATTTCCAAATAATCCAACCCTCTCGAGCTAATTCTTCATCAGACTTAGATGCATTTTTTAGTTCGGACTCATAGCATTCTGGATTGATTAAGTAATCTCTAACCACAATTGCGACTTCCCCGACCTCCCGTAGATTAGCTGAATAATAATTTTGTGGTAAATTAAAAAATAGCAACTGTCAATCAGTAATCGTTGGTTGCGAATTCAAGTCGCCAGTTGCCCATTACTAATTGCCAATTGTTAATTGTTAATTGCTAATTACTGACTGCCAGCTCGCGCCCCCCCATACGCCGCGCGCCTAGTTGCCAATTGCTAATTATCCTATCTCCGGCGACTGAACATGGCCAGTATCTTCAGAATCTGTATATACAGAAGTATGATGGTAAGCATGATCGAGTAAGCAAAGTACCATTCATATTCTTTGGGCATATTGTGAGTGATGGCTTGGCCCACGGTCTTGAAATCGACCATAAGCACATAACAGTATACACAAGCAATCACTATAGCGACGACAATTCCTATAGGGCCGCTCTCTAACATACCCATGCAACCCGTGAAGGCGTCCAAGATATACGCTCCCAATATCACCAGGAGAGCTACGCAGGCCACCCGCGCATCTAGAGCGGCGTTAACCAGGTTGGAACGGTAAAGGGCCAGGCAAGCGAAGGTCAGGAAAAGCGTTATAAACACCGCCTGAACGCCTATGCCTTTCATAATATACTCGTCAAACAACAGTGTCAGCAATCCAAGAGTTGAGCCCTCCAGCGCGGCGTAAAAGGGAGCTAATGTTTTAGCCGTACCGGGAGAGAAACAGATGACGAAACCTATACCCAGCGTAAGTAAGGGCACACCAAACAGGAGAACCAACAACGCATCCTCACCAAGGAAGTCTGACTTAAAACCAAACATGGTAATAATACCAGCCAGCATAGCTATGGATACCAATATTATGGTTTTATCCATTACACCCTTTCCGCTAACTATTTGAGCAGAATCGGGTATTCTTTCACCTAATAAGTACAAACTTTGCAACCGATCATCCCGCAAAGCTGCATTGCTGATTCTCAAATTGATGCACCTGCCTTCTCAATTTTTTTCAATTCTAACCCTACGAACTTTATTTGGCAAGTCTTTAACTCCTCTAAATAGGTAGAACGCTTACTTAGGAGCAAATGAGCCGACTTGCGTTGTGGCGTTATTGCCTTAGTCAACAACGATTAGATTTTTTCACGCTAATCTCCCCGGAATCTAAAGAAAGTTTATGCGTTTCATGTGGAATGTAGTTACTTGATGATAAGGAGGAGGACAAATTATGAAGAGCAGTTTTTTAGCATTTTTTGCCATCGCGGTGGCGCTGTCCACAGGTGTGGGATTTAGCCAACCCATAGTACCGTCGCAGGAGGACGGTTTAGACCTGCTTTCAATCCAGAATTATGCCGCAATTTCTAAATACGTATGCCCCGAGGCCGCGAGGTCGAGCTTTTGCGTTGCAGATACGCTATTAGCCCAAGAAGATGCGTACACAGACACCGCAAGCGCCCCCAATGTCTCGGCTTGGAGCACCGTGCGCGGTGACCGCTTTTCCATAAGGTTTCCTCAAGGAAGTCGGCGTGAGAGTGCCAGATACCGGGGCCTCGACACCGTTAGCTGGACGGGCGAATCTGATGACCCTTTGCATCTATTCAAGGTAAATATGGTGGAGTATCCTACTGGAGCTATAACGCAGGCCGATCCCGATGAAATACTTTTTGGTTTAATGAAGGGCCAGTGTGATGCTCTGCAGGCGCAGCCCGTACAGAAGCGGCGCATTCAGAACACAAACAGTCCCGGCTGCACATTTAAGGTGCCGACCGCTAATGCCGAGTGGGATTTTATGATCCGTCTGCATGGCGACACCGCCTATATTATTTCGGTATGCTCAATGATAGGTGAAGCCGATGACGGCTACAGGGATGCCTTTTTTGACTCATTTACGCTGTTTTAGTTATAGTTGATGTGATTCCTCCCGAAATTCGAGTGGAGCGTGAAAAATTTCGACTAGTCTTTGGCGGTTTGGGGTGCGCTTTAGAAAGCTCATTATTGGACGGAGCCGGGGCTAGGTCTTGAGTTTAGGTCTCACTATCTAGGAACGGCAAGTTAGGCAGGAAATTGCTTGAATGCTGGTTAAGAGACGTGGGTGTGGGGGAGGCAGCGGGTGAAAGGCTGCTTTGTGCGCGTCACAGAATTCGGTGAGTTGCCGTAGAGTGATTTTTAGGAGGATTGGCTATGGCGGTACAGGTCGTTAAAGAAAAGGTTCCCGTGATTGTCTTGACTACTTCCTATCGCCTGGAGGGCGATATGCATGTGGTTCCAGGCGGGAGGCTGATTGATGAGATTAACCGCGAGCGTGGTTTTATTCCGCTTACTAACGCGACTCTCTTCGACCCTGTGAGCGGGCAGCCTGTGGACACTTTAGATTTTATTGCCGTCAATAAGGCATTGGTGTTAATGGTTGCTCCCGTTGAGACGCCAGCTTCCTAAGTTAGTGGAGTCGGCGCCTGCAAATGATATCCCCTTTTAGCAAAAGGTGTTGTGAATTGCTATGTTAGTTCGGTATTTAGGTCATTCGTGCTTTTATATTAAGACAGCCAAGAAAACCTCTATTATTTTGGATCCTTACGCTGATCTCGTTCCTTATCAGTTTCCGTCTATAGACGCGGACGTTGTCGTTATGTCTCACGAGCATCGCGATCATAATGCTGCTTATCGTGTGGGCGGCAATCCTGATATTATTAAGCCTACTTCTTCTTACGCCATGGAAAATGAGCTTAACATTGCCCGCACTAAGGAGCACCTGACCTTTTATGGCGTACCTACTAAGCATGATAACTACAATGGACGGCGTCGCGGTCCCAATACGGTTTGGCATTTCTACTTAGAGGGAGTCCATTTCGTTCACTTGGGCGACTTAGGACATATTCTTACGGATGCTCAGATTGGCCAAATCGGCAAGGCGGATGTGCTTTTCCTGCCGATTGGTGGCAATTATACCATAGGTCCTGCCGAGGCTGGCTTGGTGGTAAACCAGCTCCAACCCAACATCGTTTTACCTATGCACTTCAAGACTGATAAGATCGCCGCTTTGGGATTTTGCTCCAATACGCTGGATGAATTCTTGTTGCGTGCGGACAAAGTTGAAGATATGGGAAGCATGACCATAGATGTCGCTCAGGAAACTCTTCCCGCTAAAACTACGGTTATGATCTTGCGTTATGAGTAGTAGGGAGTAGGCTCTTATCTAACGTTACTCGCCCTTTCTCCAGTTGGAGATTACTCCAGCTGGATGCGTAGGTGGGAGGGAGGCTGGGGGGAAATCGCTCTGCTGGAGTTGGGGGTAATTGATAGGCGCTGGTGAAGCCGTACTTGACCTTTACAATTACTTTACTTTTATTGCTTGCCTTGTTCCTATGTCCTTGGGCTGTTGGGTCTTGCGCTTTTGGAGATGTTTGCATCGGGGGGGTGGGTTGTTCGTCCGGCGAGTCTGAACGCCACTTGGGGGAAAAGATGACGGCAGAGGGCAGTCGTGCGGTTGGGGCTCCAGAAAAAGAGTGCGTGCTTTGCGGAACCTTTTACGATTACCGTAACGGAGAGTTGTTGCTGGGCCGATTCAATTTGCATTTGGCTTCTGGTGCCCTTGTTTACTGCGAAGGGCGCTTAATTTCGGCCGACAAAATGAATGGCTTAGCCAGAAAATGGTTGGCCTGCGCTCACCTCAATGGTAAGGGAGAGGTGAGCAAGTTGCATCTGCGGGCCGATCGCTTTGAGCACCGAACAACTCAGAAAGCTGCGTATCTGCATTTTGGCCCTCAAGGAGAGGGTCTGCCTGGGCAGCCTATCTTTGTACAGTACTACTTTCCGGAGGGCTGTAAAGTCAAGCCTGGCAGTGAGCGAAGATATTTACCTGACGCAGAGGGTTGGGATGATCTTCGTTTATTTGTGGATGGTAAAAAAGTTGAAAGCGGACAGGTTAAGCAGGAGGGGCTTTTGTACTACTTGCCCGCAGAGCCTTTGTCGCCGGGCTTTCACCGTTTCAGGGTTGGCACGAGTACGGGAAATGCGGGAACTATTCTCATCGAGCAAGAGGCTAGATGGACTGACGATGTTCCAGTTGCGGACGGTGAAGCGGAAAAATGATGGATCCGGAACTTAAGCGTCAGCGTTACTTTGTTGAGTCTCTCAACTGGAAGGCTCTGGAGTGTCGGCCGGCCCTTTTTCGTTATGTGCAGGAACCTGTTTTTAGCCTTAGTCTGGCTGAAGAGTTTCTGATAGAATTCCTCTACAAGCACGGCTTAGAATTTGAGTTGCAGCCGCGCTACAACCCTGCCAAGCTGATTACACTGAATGTTACTATAAAGGGGACAACCCAGCGGGTGCGCTTGGATCTGTCCTACGGCTTTTCTTGTTCATGCACTTTTGCTACACTGCGTACAGCCTTCGCTAGCGATTTCAAGGGATGGCTGGATCGTACTTTGGGGGTAGAACGCTTTGATCGCACGCAGTATATAGGCACTCGCCATTGGGTGTCTTATTCCTATGCTCTGCCTCTTTACGAAACAGTGGCGGCTGGTTCGGGAACACCCGGTGCGGCCTCGGTTAGGGATTCGCGTCATGTATCCTACCTGTTCAATTTCAACAGCAAGGAGCAGGAGTTTCTGCGTGTTTTAGAGGAGGTGACGACCGCCAACGATGATTTTGATAACCCTCTGTATGTGCGTGTTTATCCGCGGCTAAGCCATACCGGCAGCATTGAGCTGGTCATTAACAACCGTGAGGGCGGGCAGCCGGTACGGGTCTTCTCTTCGGGAAGTCATCCTGTTATCTATCAGGTTATTACCGAAAACACTGAGTTGACTATTCCCCTGAAGAACTACTTGGATAATGCGCTGGGCATTGAGGCCTTAGACTTGGATAACTGCAGGCTTGGGGGCAGGATGATCTCCCTCATTTACACTCACCGCTCTCCAAATAGCATTGAGGCTCTTTTTGACGATGATTAAGAAACTTGACCTTGTCTTGTTGCTAGCATTAATGGGCTGTCTTTTAGCATTGGCAGATGTGGTAAAGTCAGAGCCCAAGGCTGATGGACAGTTTGAGTTTGTCCGACCGAAAAAAAATGAAGCTAGCAGCAACGAGACACAGCAGGCTAATCTCTTAGAACGAGCGGATGAACCTGTTCGGTTAAACCTGGAGGAGTCGACTGCTTCCATCATTTACCCCTTGCTGGAGGCCCAGCTTTTGGCCTTCTCCGATCATCCGGAGAAGGTGGACAGGCGCGGCTTACTTTTCAGAGGTGGGTTGATTCCCTTTAAGCCGGTGCGTTTTCAATATTATCACCAGGGTGGTCGGGTTGATAACGATTTGTGGTTGCGCCTGGAGTTGAAGAACCTTGGCACAAAGAAGGCGGTGGTACAATTAATTGAGGGCAGGGGTGGTCCCGATTCCGATTATTTTCAAGCTGGCCATGTTAACAATCTGCAGTTCTTGAGTCGCGTGGCCCATGGTGAGAGCAGAAATTTAATGCTGGAGCCGGGCGAAAGTTTGACTCTGTTTTGCCAAAACATGCCTTACGATGAGGTTTTAAGCGGCAGCGCTCAGTTCACTCTCTACGAAGGTTCGAATGTGGGCTTTTCGCTGCTCTCTTTACAAGATCCCGAAGAATCGCCCAGTTTTAACTTGCTGACCAAAGCCAGCGATGTCCATGCTCGCGGTATTTACGCTTGCACCGATCAATTTGTAAATCGAATATTCAACCTGCCCGAGGACAAGGATGTGCAGGTGGCCATTGGAGCAGTTCGTCAACCTAACGTTTACCAGGAGCCGGAGCTTAAGGGAGACTACGGTGTGATCTATGCCATGCGCTTTTTGGTAAACAACAATTCCGAAGAAGATAAAACCGTGCACGTTATTGCCAATCCACGTGGAGGCAAGGCCACTGTAACGGCTCTGTTGCAAACAGAGGTACTGGAGGAAAGCCCTCCGCCCTTTACCTGGTTAAACGCTCAGGTACCCGCCTTGGAGAGTTTTCGTAATGGTGGTGCTTGGCAAGACTGCTCCCTCCACCGCGAGAGCGAAGCCTTTCAAGAAAATGTGATAGGCCAATTCTGCGCTCCCGCACAAAAAAGCACCTTAGTACGGTTGCTGACCATCCCCGAAGGTGCTTCTAACTATCCTGTACGCTTTATTCTGAGAGCAAAGTAGCGAGGGTGCCCACAGGTTGGGGCAACGGGAAAATGCTAGCTTATAGGTGAACTAATTCTTCAAGAGATCCGCTAGCTGTTGTACAACTGCCCGTACTGCTTTGCCGCGGTGGCTTATGCTATTTTTCTCAGCCGCATCCAGCTCGGCCATGCAACACCCTCGGTCGTCAGTCAAAAATATGGGATCGTACCCGAATCCGGCCTTCCCGCAGGCTTTAAAAGCAATGGAACCCTCACATGTCGCTACTGCGCTGAGGTAATCTAACTCCACGCCGGGCCGTTTGAGCGCGAGCAAGGAAAGTCCATAAATCACCGCCGTGCAACGGAATCTGGCTCGACGTTCTTCGGAAGGCTTGTCCTTGAGTATTTCTAAAACTCTGGCATTCTTTTCCGCCTGACTGTGGCAGTCTGCTAAAAAACGGTGAGAGTAGAGACCAGGGGCTCCCTGCAGAGCTTCGATCTCCAGACCAGAATCATCGGCTAGACAGGGCAGAGCTAGGGTATTACCGTAATGCTTGGCCTTTATAAGAGCGTTCTCTAAATAGTTCTTTCCGGTTTCCGGCGGCTCAAGAATCTCGCGCCCTTGAGCCGCTTCCGTCAGGCTGACTAACTCAAGATCTACTGGCGCGTCTGCCAGAATAGCCCGCATTTCCTCCGCCTTGTGAGGGTTGCCAGTTGCCAGTAGAAGTTTAATTTTGGGCATTGGAGCCTGCTGCTTTTATTCTATTGATCTCGGCCCACTTTTCATCGATCTCCCACTGCTTAAGCTGTACAGCCTGGCAGGTGGCACGCAGATCGGGATCGGATATCTGGCCCTGCACATAGCGTTCGTATATTTTCAAGGCAATACCGTTGAGAAGTTTATCTTTTTCGTCTCGCAGGGACTTTACCTCGCCCTTAAGCCGTTCCACTTTCAAATGGAGCTCTGCCGACCCCATAAGTTCGTCGCGCTTTTTAGCGGCTGCATTGACTAAGCCTTTGGCCATGCCGCCGACCGCATCTAAAACACCACCAGCCATAAGTAAACCTCCTGCTGAATCTGTTGAAAAAAGCTTAATGGCAGACTGACTGCCAGAGCGGCAACTTCCCTAAAAACTCCCTTTTGCCTGCTAAAATCCCGGCTAAGTAGGTAAACTTACTCAGAATGGTCGCCGTGAAAATAGCCATCTATACTAAAAGGGAGCTATCTTACACAACCTCCAGCTAGGCAAGGTTGCCCCTCTCCTGGTCTGGAAGAACTGTTTGGACATCATTCTTCTCATTGTGGTGGCTTGGGGCAGAAATCTTTGCAAAGATCCGGCTTGGGGCCACCACTGAGATTGCAGATTATTTGAGATTTAGTTTGGTTATCACCCTGTCAGCTGCCTCAATCACCCTATCTATTTCTTTTTCGGTATGGACTGCCGAAATACAGGCCGCGTCGGTAGTTGAGGGGGGCAGATAGATGTTTTCTTCGAGCATGCCATGGAAGAATTTAGCGAAGGTCTCGTAGTCAAAGTGAGTACTGTCGGCATAATTGCGTACCTTCTCGGGGCCGAAGGCAATAAAGAACATTGAGCCTACACTTTGCACCAGCATGCCACCAACCTCTTTGAGCCCCTTAACCAAACGGTTGGAAAGCTCTTCCAGGTGTTCGTAAACACCCGGTTGGAAGGCCAATTCCAGTTCGGCTATGGCACCGGCCACGCTTATGGGGTTGCCACAATAGGTTCCGGCCTGGTAGATTGGGCCAGTGGGAGAGACGCTCTTCATATACTCAGCCTTGCCGCCGTAGGCCCCCATGGCCAGTCCGCCAGAAATAGCCTTGCCTAAACAGGTTAGATCGGCCTGTATATTGTAGCGTTCCTGAGCTCCGCCTTTGGCCAAGCGGAATCCGGTAAGTACCTCGTCTAAAATGAACAGGGCTCCATTTTTATGGCAGAGATCGCGTACACCTTCCAAAAATCCCGGTTCGGGAGCGATAACACCCATAGAACCTGTAACCGGCTCCAAAATAGCTGCTGCGATCTCGCCGGGATATTTGGCAAACAGATCGGAGACGGATTGCAAATCGTTAAAGTCGGCTATCACAGTTTCTGCTACTGCTCCTGGTGAAGCTCCCAAGGCCAGAGGACCGCCGTTTTCCTGGGCTTCAATTCCGGCTGCGTCCAAGCACTCCACGTGGCCATGGTAGCAACCTTCAAATTTCATGATTCTGGGCCGACGTGTAACCGAGCGGGCCACTCGCAACGAAGACATCACCGCCTCTGCTCCGGAATTGACGAAACGCAGCATTTCCATCGAAGGATAAGCTTCACGAACCATTTCCGCTAATTTCAACTCGCCTTTGGTGGATGCGCCGAACAGGGTACCGCGCGCGGCAGCCTTCTGTACGGCGTTGACAATGTGCGGGTGGCAGTGGCCGAACAGTAAGGGCCCCCAGCCGCAGCAGAGATCTAAATAGTCGTTACCGTCAATATCGTAAACATGACTTCCCCAGCCTCGCTCTATGATTGGCGGGCAACCGCCCACCTGATTGAAGCCCCGGAATGGACTGTTGACGCCGCCGGGTATTATGGCAGTCAACTGAGAGTAGATATTTTCTGATTTAACCAATTTATTCATAGTGGGACCGAGCTTCGCCCTTTTTTATTGGGCACCTAGCAATTAACAATTAGCAATGAGCAATTAACAATGAACAATTAGCAATTAGGAATTCGTAATGCTTAATGCGTAATTCGCAATTAGGGACTAGTAATTAGGCGCGGGGTGCGTGGGCGGGTGGTGAACGGAACACGGAGAGCTAATTAGGAATTAGCAATGAGCAATTAACAATGAACAATTAGCAATTGGGAATTTGTAATGCTTAATGCGTAATTCGCAATTAGAGGAATGAGCAATTGTGGGGGGGTGGTAAAAACAACTACCTGCCTACTATACGTTGGGCAGGGAGTTCTGCCATAGTCATTGAAGTAACCCTCACTTAAAGCGGTTGCTCAAATTGGAAAATTATACAGATCGGAATGTAAAAGTCCCTTGTCACCAGTTAAGCAGTTCCGTTTTGTCAACAAACTTTCTGGAGGCATAATATATGCAGATTACAGTAAGTGGAAAGAACTTTGACGTAAGTGATTCCCTTAGAGACCACGTGGTGGAGAAGCTGAACAAGAAAATTGGACGTTTCGACACCGTTGTCACTGCCAATGTTACGATGTCCACCGATCGTCATCGCCATATTGTGGAAATCACCTTGTTTGGCAAAGGCTTCGAAATGCGTGCCGAGGAACATGAGAGCGATGAAATGTACCGCTCCGTGAATATAGTGGTTGAGAAGTTGGAGAAGCAGCTGGATAAGGCCCGTTCTAAGAATTTGGCTTTGGGACGCAAGGATCGTGAAGAGTCGGCCGAGATGGAGGCTATTGAGCCTAAACAGGAATCTCTTATTAAGCAGGTTACTACCTACGCTGCTCAGCCCTTGTCGGTCGAAGAGGCTATCAGGGAGCTCGAAGAGAAAGAGTACAGTTTCTACGCCTTCCAGAATAGGGAGAGCGGCAGGGTTAATGTAGTTTATGTTCTCGATCAAGGTGGCTATGGCTTGATAGATCCCAAGCTTTAGTCTGACTTTACTTAGAAATTGCAGGCGCCGCAGCCAGGAAATCTTTGGAGCGGCGCATTTTTTTTGTGTGGGAAGGCGTATGCTCAACACTATTTGTGTACAATGTGAAAAGTGTCATGGCACGGGACATATCGAATGTCCTGCTTGCCGAAAAGACCTCTTAAATAAGCAGGAACTGACCGGTGTTAGTGAATTCTCTGTATGCGCAGATACCGTAGTAGTGGAGCGGGAGGCTGAACTGAACAGTGGCAAGGTCAGCAGTGGTGAGCTTGACCTTGCTCAGAGTGGCCATTCTGAGCGAATGGGTCCGTTCGGCCGGGGTTTTTCGTCTGGGAACGCTGGAGCTGAAGCCGTTGCGAGAGTTGAGGCCGCATTCGGTGGGCCTGTGAAGCCATGTTCTGTCTGTTCGGGAACAGGCTGGGTTGTTTGTCCTGGATGCCTAGGAGGGGGATATATAGATGTGCCAGCTTTTGCCTGATGGGGGTAAGTTAGGAGCTGAGCTGTCTGCCATGGTTTGTCAGTTTCGGTAAGATTGAGAAGGTTAAGCATTTATGAGTGAGACTGTTCTTAAGGTGGTCAAGATCATAGCTGTCGTTGTGGCGGTTGCTGTGGGTGCGCTCATTTATAACTACATAAATGGTGAAGGTGGGGTGTGGGGGCCCAGTCGGGAGAAGACTGCCACTAATCCAAAGGGCAGTGGTGGGGATCCGGTTGCTGGGAATAAAATGCAGGAAGAGAATGGGGGAGAGGATTCGACTTTGCCAGAGCTTACCGATGAGAGAGGTGGTGGCTCGTACAAGGTAGGGGCCGATTCCTTTGGTGGCGCGGCGGAGGGCGATGAAACTGGAGATGACCAGCATAATTCTGCCGGTTTTACTGTAAAGACTAAAACTTTTGAGCCCGATGATAACGGTAATATTGAGATCATCTGGGGAGATGGTGTCAAGGATAGTATTGATAATCCCAAAGAACAGGGCAAGAAAAGCACCCAGGCTAACTCAGATGATATCCCCGATAATTGGCAACTGGCCGAAGATCAGAGCATAGATAATCATAATTCTGAAGTTTCCGTCGGCAAGGGCTCCAATCGCGTGGCCGAGCGTAGTGCCTCTGGCTCCAAAAGGTCTGAACAGAAGCAGAAAACGATGGCCAATAGTTCTGAGTCTAAACTGGCTTCCCAATCTTCCAAGAAGGGATCTGAGGCCAAGGACAAGGCTAAAAAGGCCATGGAAGATTACGATGGCAAGGAGCCTTTAAACAACGTTCTTAAAGATTTCGAGCTGAATATCGACTATGAAAAGCTTTTGAAGAATCCTTCCGAGCTTGGTTTTACGCCTACCGCCGATCTCTTCCGTGATGCTTACGTAAGAATCCGTACTTCGTTTGTGGAAGAGGTCAATGATGATCGGCTTGCTAAGGGGGTTATGACGGAGGTTGGCAAGCTAGCCCGGGCTGCCGGTCAATCGGTAGAACCCTTGCATAAACTCGATAAAAACAAGAATATTCTTACGCAGATTTTAAATGCTTACGGTTCTACCATTGATAAGAAGCTGCTTACCTATGCCGCTGTCGAGGGCATGCTTTACGGGTTGCGCGATCCTTTCTCTGTACTTATGACTCCCAAAGAGTACGATTCCTTAAAGGAGCAGATCCAATCTCAAGGGTTCGGGGGAATTGGCGTTTACATAGAAGCCGATAAGGATGATAATAACCAAGTTACGGTCTTTGAGCCCATGGAGGGGACTCCCGCTTACAAGGCTGGTGTAGAGGCCGGAGACAAAATTTTAGCTATAGACGGTAAGAGCACTAAGGGATTAGCTTTGGATGTGGCTACTAAGCTTATCAGAGGTCCGGTAGGGAGCAAGGTCGTCTTAAAGATTAAGCGCCCTGGGGTGGAGCAACCTTTCAATATCTCAGTTACCCGTGAAAGTATTCATGTTATAAGCTGTACCTCCAAAATGTATGGCAAGGTCGGCTATGTGAGGATGCGCCAGTTTGGTTCCACCACTTCCGACGAGCTGGCCAAAGAAATAGCCAAGGTTAAGAGCAAGGGTGCCAACAGTCTGATTCTCGATCTGCGCAACAATGGTGGCGGTTTTGTAGAGGCTGCTGTGGGCGTTGGCGGCCAATTCATTAAGCGCGGTGGCCTGATTGTCTATACGTTAGATCGGGCTGGACATAGGGAGGATCTGCTCTCCAAAGCCGATGGCCATCTGGATATGCCCATGCTGGTTATGATCAACCGTTTCTCGGCCAGCGCCTCAGAAATTACTGCCGGGGCTTTGCGCGATCAATTGCATGTTAAGTTGTTGGGTGAACGTAGCTTCGGCAAGGGCTCGGTGCAGCAGATTTTCCCCTTCAGCGATGGATCGGCCATGAAAATGACTATTGCTCGTTTTTATTCTCCCAGCGGTCATGTTATTGATCATAACGGCTTGATTCCCGACATTACGGTTAAGATGGAACCTCGTTTTGTGGGAAAACAGGGTAAGGATACCCAGTTACAGAAGGCTATAGACATACTTTCCAAATAAGATAAATTTGCGCAGCTTTTGAGGTTAATATGGATAATAAAAACAACTCTGCATCTGTAGATAGCGACCTTGCCCCTAAGAGCTATTTTATCAACACTTATGGTTGCCAGATGAATGTCTACGATTCTGAAATTATCGGAGCTCTGTTAGAGGAGCGTGGGCTATATATGGCGGAGCGGGAAGGCGATGCTGATGTAGTTGTTTTTAATACCTGCTGTATTCGTGACAATGCCGATCAGAAGGTCTATGGACGCCTTGGAGATTTTAAGGGTCTAAGGGATAGCAACCCCAATTTTGTGCTTATTGTATCTGGCTGCCTGGCTCAGAAGGATAAGGAGGCTTTGAGGGAACGTTTTCCCCAAGTTGACATAGTTTTAGGTACACATCAGATTAAAAATGTGGTAGCATGCCTGGATGGGGTCTTGGAGAAGCGCCGTAGGTTGGCTCAGCTTAAGAAGGCGGCTGAAGCGGTTCAAGGTCCCAAGGAACAGGTGCGAGCCCAACGAGATCTGCGCCATGAAAAACGTGAATTGAACTGCGGTTTGGTAAGAGTTGGGTCCAAGGGCAATCACTTGGATTTGGAGGCGCGTCCGACCAATAGTTTTATGGCTATGGTTCCCATTTCTGTGGGTTGTAACCAGTGGTGCACTTACTGCATAGTTCCGCATGTCCGTGGTCCTCTGCACAGTCGCCCCCTGTTTGGGGTTTTGGCTGAGGTTGGTCGTTTGGCGGGTCAGGGTTGCAAAGATATTACGCTTTTAGGACAAAACGTTAACGATTACGGTCGTGATTTGCGTTTGGAGGAGGGGTTTGCAGAACTTTTGGATGCTTTGGGCCCGGAGCGCGTTGGCCGTTTCCGTCTGCGTTTTACCTCGCCGCATCCGGCCTATTTTACTCAGCGAGCCATTGAAGCCATGGCCCAAAATCCCAATGTTTGCCCACATGTCCACCTGCCTTTGCAGTCCGGTGATGATGGTATTTTGGACGTTATGCATCGCCGTTACACTAGTCGGGAATTTTTAGGATTGGTGAAGCGTATGCGCCAAGCTATTCCGGGATTGTGCATAACTACTGATATTATTGTAGGGTTTGCTGGTGAGACAGAAGAGCAATTTAGGCATACTTTGGAAGTTGTTAAGGAAGTGCGCTTCGATTCGGCTTTTATGTTCGCTTATTCTGAGCGTCCCGGCACTCCTGGGGCTAGGTTCCCCACTCAGGTTCCCGAAGAAGAACGTATGGATCGTTTGCACCGTTTGATCGAGGTTCAGAATGAGATCTCCGAGGAACTCAATCAGTCCAGGATCGGTCAGGAGACGGAGTTACTGATTGAGGGGCCCAGCAAGAAGAATTCCCGTCGTTACACCGGTCGCTCGCCGGAGCATTGGTTGGTGCACGTAGATAGTGACAGCGACATTACAGGAAAGCTAGTAAAGGTGCGCTTAGAGGAACCTTACATGTGGGGATTTGTGGGAAAGTTAATATAGATCTGTCTGAACCTACTCTGCCGTTATGCTTTTTAGTGCGGGGCAGGATAAAGCCTTTCTGGGAGCAAAGTTCAAGAGCCGTTTTTTTTTTTGAATTAACTGAAAAAGCAGAACATAGAGTTTTAGGGGAATAAGGTTATGAGGATTCTTTTTTTAGCGGCTGAGGCTGTTCCTTATGTTAAGGTTGGCGGGCTTGGCGATGTCGCCGGTGCTCTGCCCCAGGCTTTGCGTTGTCTGGGCCACGATGTCCGTTTGATGATGCCGCGTTATGGGCTGCTCGATGCAAAAAAGCTGGGATTAGTGAAGGTATTGGATAACTTTCCCGTGCAGATGGATTGGCGTCACGAAGAGTGCCAGCTTTGGAAGAATCCCAAAACGGATGATCGCCTGATAGAGAATCAGTATTTCTTTGGCTCACGCTTTCAGGTATACGGTTGCGGTGATGAGATTGAACAATTTGTGCTCTTCTGTCGAGCGGCTTTGGAAGCTTGCCGTTTAGAAGGTTGGGTGCCCGATGTTGTGCATGCTAACGATTGGCATACGGCAGCGGCCATTCGTCTGGCCTGGGCCGCTCCCAAACGTCCTGGGTTGGTTTTCACCATCCACAACATGGCCCACCAAGGAAATCAACGCCCGGATGGGTGGCCGCTTTTGGGTGTGTACGATGGGCGTGGTCCTATGAACCTTATGGAACAGGCCATATACTGCGCCGACAAAGTAACCACTGTGAGCCCCAATTATGCCCATGAGATCCGTCGCCCCGAGTTTAGCTTCGGTTTAGATGGCATCTTGCGTAGCAAGGGAGATAATCTGGTAGGTATTGTTAACGGCATAGATACGGATAGTTACAATCCGGCCACCGATCCCGCCATTGTTGCCAACTATAGTGATAAGAATTTGGAGGGCAAGTCCGTCTGCAAGAGGGCTCTGTTGAAACGCTTCCACCTGCCTGTAGAAGATGGAGCGCCGGTGATAGGCGTAGTTTCCCGGTTAGATTTCCAAAAGGGTATGGATCTGGTAATTCAGGCTGTTTACGATATCGTCAATTATTCTGATTTTAAGTTGGTGATCTTGGGCAGTGGGAATCACGATCTGGAAAATCTGGTAAACAAGGCGGTGGAGACGTACCCAGACAGGGTGGCTTGTTACATAGGCTTCAATGGGGCCCTGGCTCGCACGATTTATGCCGGCAGTGATATGTTCCTTATGCCCAGTCTCTTTGAACCCTGTGGATTGAGTCAGATGATCGCCATGCGCTATGGTACTTTGCCGATAGTTAGGGCCACGGGTGGCTTGGTGGATACCGTCGCGGAAAATGCTGAGGGTGGAGGGACAGGATACCGCTTCTACGGTTACTCGGTAGAAGACCTGTTAACCGCTCTGGGCAAGGCTCAGGAACATTATGTATACTGCCCCGATTTGTGGTACCGCACCCAGTTGCGGGCTATGCGTTCCGATTTCAGTTGGGAGCGTTCGGCCCATGAGTACGATAAGTTGTATCGGGAGTTGGCAGTTAAGTGAGCCGCTTTTAGCAGTGAAGCCCAGCACCGGCTCAACGGTTTCCGGAACTTGGGAAGTCGGTGAGGCAGATTGCACCGTTGGTTCTCTTTAAGGGATGGCCTTGGCTGCGTTCCGGTGGAGGAACCTGCCCGTAAATGGCAAAACAGTGCCAAGTTTTTGGTTCGGAGAGAAAGGACTTTATGGCATGAGTATCAATTCCGTTGCTTCTATGGGCGGGCGGCGCCCCTCTACCGTAGATACTGCAGCGCTACTGCGCTGTGCAGTGGAGATGCAGGCCTCCGATATTCATTTGAAATCTAATCAGATGCCCATGGTACGCATCAACGGTGAGCTCTCCCCCATGCCTGGTTTCCCCGTTTTCAGTGCCAGTGGGGTGCGGGGGATAATCTCCTCGTTTTTAGATGATAAGAAGCGCAAAGAATGGGAATTGAACCTGGAACTAGATACTGCCATTGAGTCCGAAGGTGTGGGGCGTTTTCGCATTAATGCCTATTTTGATCGCCAAGGACCGGCGGCCGCTTTGCGCTTTATACCTGCCCACATTCCTTCCTTCGAGGAGATAGGTTTAGACAAGTCCTTGAGAGATCAGCTCCTTCCTGAGGCAGGGTTGGTTTTGGTGACGGGTGCAGCCGGCATGGGTAAGTCTACAACTCTGGCCGTGCTTTTGGATACGGTTCTTAAAGACCGTTCCACTCATGTCCTGACTCTGGAAGATCCCATAGAGTTCGTGCTCAATCCTCAAAAGGGGATCGTCAGCCAGCGTGAAGTCGGTAAGCATACGCACTCGTTTGACAATGCCTTTAATAGTGGTCTGCGTCAGGATCCTGATATAATCTTGATCGGAGAGTTGCGTGATGCCCATGCCATAGAGATGGCCTTAACTATCGCCGAGACCGGCCATCTGGTTTTAGCAAGCCTACACAGTCCCGATGCCACTGGCACTATTGAGCGTATTTTGGGTGTGGTTCCTTCTGAACATCAACCCCAGGCCCGCACTCAGTTAGCCAGTAGCCTCAAGGCCATAATATCCCAGAAGCTTCTGTTGCGTCGGGATGGGGCGGGACGGATTGCGGCTCGTGAGATTCTGTTCAATGTCCCAGCTATAGCCGCCTTAATTCGGGACGGCCGCATCCATCAGATCTATTCGATGATCGAAATGAATGGCGAGGCTGGCATGCAGACCATGGAAGCTTCGTTGGCTGCACTCCACAGCGCTGGTTTGATAACTGCCGCTGAAGCCAGGTTGAATGCTTTCCGTCCGGATAACTTGCGTCTTTCGAATGAGGGTACTGGTGGTAAGAAGGGACGCCGCTAGGAGGTAGGCGGTGTGCGCTTCCCGCATTCGGCGGTGTGCGCTGGCGGAAAGCCTGTTACGTTTGGAAAGTTTCATTCTTTTTGAGTCTGCAGCTTTTTCGTTTGTTGAAGAACGAGGGAGGTGAGGCTCTTTTTTTTTGGGGGAACTTGGAGGTTGCTAAAAATGAATTCGCAGAAGAGATGGTGGCTAAGCTTAGCTTTGGGGATTGGCTTATTGATAGGAGGTTCTCCAGCTGAGGCGGGGACACAGGGAGAAGATACGTCCTGCATTGGAAAGTGCCCAGGTTCCCATGGCGGTCAGTGCGCCTCTCAGCTGCAGAAGTATTCGTCGGCCGAAAAGCTTCAAAAAAGTTCTAAAACATGCCACTGTAAAAATGATCAAGGCCACCAGAAATGCGTTAGCTCTGCAGATAAGGCCGAGGTAAAGAGTAGTAGCCAGTCCGAGCAGGGCTGGTGCCGATCTGCCCGGGATTTGTCTTTGGAACCGGGGCGCCCAGTGCAAGAGCGCACCATCACCATTTTGCATGTCAACGATGTGCATGGCAGTATTGAGCCTGGAATTGACCACAAAATAGACAAAAATTCGAAGGTCGGTGGTTTGGCCTGGCTGGCTACTCTTATCAAAAATGAGCAGGCTAAAGATCCTAAGTCCACCATTCTTCTAAATGGTGGCGACTTGGCCGAGGGTAGCATGATCTCCTACATGAGCAAGGGAGTAGGTTTTTGTAAGGCTTTGCATAGCCTCAATTTTGATGCCGTTACTTTAGGAAACCATGAATTTTCTTGGGGTCAGGAAGCGCTGGCTAATATGCTGGAGGCCTTAGATCTGCCGGTTGTAAATGCTAATATTGAGCAACTTTCCACCGGCATGCCTATGAAGGGTGTTAAGCCTTACCGGATTATCGAGGTAGAGGGAGTCAAGGTGGGAATTTTAGGCCTAGACACTCCCGACATTCGGCATTTTATTGCAGCGAAAAAATTGGATGACCTGCTCTTCCGTCAGTCGGCAGATACAGTTAAATGGTATTTGCCTCTTATGCGCCAGGCCGGCGCCGATCTGTGTGTAGTGCTCTCTCACATAGGTTATGAGGATGATCTGAAGCTAGCCCAAGAGGTGCCTGGTATAGATTTGATCGTAGGAGCGCACAGCCACACCGTTTTGCCGCAGGGTCAGACCTCCAATAATATCTTGATAGCCCAGGCTGGTTTTGCCGCCAAGTATCTTGGTAAGGTGCAGTTGCAGTTGGTTGGTAGTCCAGGCTCCTGGCGCTTAATCGATGCCAAGGCTCAGCTTATTCCGGTCATCTGCGATCAAATTGAGCCCGACAAAGAAGTCGAGAGAATTTTAAAACCGTACTGCGATGAGGCTGCAAAAATGGCTGAACAAGTGGTGGCTCAGACCCAAGAGGAGGTTCTCTTTGCCCACCGATCGGCGGCTAAGCTGAATCAGATTCATGC
>OMRK01000087.1 GCA_900313515.1 uncultured bacterium
CGCCAAGGAAGGCCCCTTTTTAGATTTGGGCTGCGGTTTGGGAAGCGACAGTCTGGCTTTGGCCCATTATCGCGAAGTTATGGCCTACGATCTTGACAAGCAACGTTTAAACTGTTTGGTCTTCAATTCCCAGGCTCTGAATCTTCCGGTTTCCTGTTTTAACGATGATTATTTAAAGGCTGAGCTGCCCCAGGCTGGCGCTATTTTTGCCGATCCGGCCCGACGCGTAAAATCTGGTAAGCGTGTTTTAGCTGCAGAAGAGGCCATACCGCCACTTTCCGAGATTATGAAGTTGTCCGGGCGCCTACAATTGCCTACCGCTGTGAAGCTGGCTCCCAGCTTCGATAAGAGTCAACTGAAGCTTTATCCGGGTGCTTCCTTGGAATTTGTGGGAACTCACAAGGAATGTCGCGAAGCGGTTCTGTGGCTTAATCTCCCCACTCCCGCTTTCTGTCAGGCTTCTCTACTGCAGAAAGACGGTACCTGGTTTATGGAAAGATTGCCGGCTCAAGCCGAAAACGATCAAGTAGAAACTGGCCCTCTGAAGTCCGACTCTTACCTCTACGAGCTCGAGCCTGTGCTGTTGCGTGCAGGTTTTCTGAAGATCATGGCTTGTAAACTTAAGGCTCACCTTTTCGACCCACAGGTAAGTTGGCTTATAAGTGAAAGTTTTGAGCCTACTCCTTTGGCCGAGGCCTTCAAAATTACGGAAGTGGGTCACTTTACGGTTAAAAAGCTGCAGAAACGCTTACAGGAGCTAGAAATAGGTATTTTAGAAATCAAGAAGCGCAATTCGGCGGTGGAACCGGACATACTGCGCCGCAAGCTGCATCTTACCGAAGGTAGCTCTAAATCGGCAACGGTCTTTATCACCCGTCAAATGGGGAAACCCACCTTTATGCTGGCCGAACGCCTCTAAATTTTGCAGTCTTTTTAATTGGGCCTACCGCTTCCTAAGGTGTAGTTTGGGCCTATTCGTTTAACAAAAAATTTTTGCAAGGAAAGTTGAAAAAATAAATTGTCATCAAGTGTCAACGTTTTAGAAACGACCGATATCGTACGCCGTGAATCTACTTTGGTGCACATCAATGAGGAAGCTGTCAATAAATACAGCCGAGAATGGGCCGACCGGCCCTTCTTAACTCCCCCTTGGGATACTTCCGTTCATTACGAGGGTACTGATGAAGCTCTGGCCAACTATATTCTTCTTCTCGATAGCCTCAATTTCTGTTTTTGGCCAGATTTAGGGCAGCCTAAGTGGGCCATTGAATATCATGGGCAGCGCTTAAATGGCTATCAGGCCCTGGCCGCTTCCTTAAAGCGAGCCATAGAGCAGGGCACGCCGGTAAACGAAGCCTCCTGGATGGCCCAGGCTTCTCTGGAAGATATTAAAGGGATATTCAAAGGGCTCGATCCCGGAGTTACCATACCCCTTTTAGATAAGCGCCTTGAACATGTCAACCAGACGGGGCGGGTGCTTTTGGATAAGTTCCAGGGCCAGTTCTCTATTGCCTTAACCAGTTGCCAAGGTAGTGCTACAGCCCTGGTGAACCTGTTGGTGGAAAATTTCCCCTCCTTCCGCGATATTCACTCTTGGAAAGGCCAAGAGGTGCGCATACTTAAAAGGGCGCAAATTACCGCTATAGACATATATGGAAGTTTTGGCGGCCAGGGGCTGGGGAAATTTTACGATCTTGACCAACTGACCGTCTGTGCCGATTACAAGATTCCGCAGGTTATGCGGGCTCTGGGTATTTTGGAGTATGCTCCAGAGTTGGCCCAGAAGGTGGATCACCAGGAACTGCTACCCTCTGGTTCTCGAGAAGAGATGGAAATAAGGGTTGGGATGATATGGGCAGCCGAATATATACGCCGTCAGCTTGAGGCCAGGCACAGTCCTAAACTAGCTTTGGAGATAGACTGGTTCCTCTGGAACCTGGGTCAGGAGCCCTTGCCCAGCGAAAAGCCCTACCATCGCACCAGAACCATATTTTATTGATAGGAAGGCAGTCGTTTAATTCTGCCTTGATTCAGATGATCTCGGCGGGTGATGTGGTTTGCCCAAACGGTCGCTTTCTCACTTGCCGAGCGATCTGCAGAAAATGCAACAGGTAAATTTTCTGCTGTTTGGGCGACAATCAGGCAGGCGGTTTGGGGCAATTACCTGAATTTGGAGACTATGTTTAAGAATTTTCGTTCTTTGATGCTGTTAGTGTTGGCCTCGGGATTGGCCTTTGGAGCTTGTCGTTCTGCTTCGTCTGAAGATGACGGAGAAGCTCCAATATTCTCGCAAGATGCTTCATCTGTGCCTGTAGCCGCCTCTACTCAAACTTCACAAGCCCAGGCGCCTCCTGTTTCTAAATCCGACTCAGAGGTAGATGTTGCTGACAGTGGTTATCCGCCGGAGTCCGAAGATCCACTGCTCTGCCATGTAAATGAGCAGGTCAAGAGAATTAAGGTAACTTCGAAAAATCTACACAATGGCGTGTGGGATGAGGTTATAACCAATACTGAGCATGGTAAAAACCGTTCGCCCCAACTCAGTTGGAAACCGGTGTCGGGAGCCCATGAATACGCTGTTTACATGATAGACTCCACGGCCGATAATTGGATTCATTGGCGACTGCACAACTTTAAGGATACTGGACTTTTGGAAGGGGCCAACCTGGGCAGGAGCTTATCGTTTCGTTGTGAGTATGTAGGCCCCTATCCGCCGGTGGGTCTAACCCATACCTACAATGTTTACGTGTTCGCTCTAGAAGACAAAGCCAGATATTACGCCGGTCTCTTCGATAACGCTAACCCTGGCCTTAAGCAGCTTGAGCGCATAAAAGATAGTCTTGACAGCAATAAACGTATTCCTCTCGGCAATATTTTAGCGGTAGGCCGTCTCAGCGGCACCTACACGCAGGCAGAGGAAATTTAGGACTTCACGGTGGCATGGTGGATAATTTGGGGGGGATGTTAAGAGAGACGTCCATGAAGGCGGGCATGACCGGGCAGGACAAATCCTGCTCCTGTAATAATCCTACAGGTATGTTTCCTATGCATGTGTTAGTTACCGGAGGTGCCGGCTTCATCGGTGCCAACTTATGTAGGCGTCTTCTCAAGGAAGGCTGCACCGTTACAGTTTTGGATAATTTCTGCACCGGTCGCCGGGAGAATCTTCAGGGGCTGGATTTGGAGATTATCGAAGCTGATCTATGCCAGACTAAAACCGTGGACGGACATTTTGATGCCGTTATCGATTTGGCCTGTCCTGCTTCCCCGCCTGCCTATCAAAGCATACCTTTGGAAACTTTGCGTGTGGGTTCTGTTGGTGTTTACAATGCCTTAGAAATTGCCCGCCAGAACAACGCCCGGTTCTTGCATTCATCTACCTCGGAGATATACGGTGAGCCTTTGGTTCACCCTCAGAAAGAGAGTTACCGGGGCAATGTCAACTGCTTGGGGCCTCGTTCAATGTACGATGAGTCTAAGCGTTTTTCTGAAGCTTTAATTAGGGCTTACACTCAAAAGTATGGTGTTTCTACGGCCATAGTGCGTATTTTCAATACCTACGGTCCTTACATGCGTGAGGATGACGGTCGTGTGGTCACTAATTTCCTGCACCAAATGCGCAATAATCTTCC
>OMRK01000020.1 GCA_900313515.1 uncultured bacterium
ATTAATTCACATTTTTATATAATCACGATATTATCCATTAATAAAGGAGAATTTATATCGTATTAACTAAAGATGTATTGCGGATTCTCTGAATGATCGTAGAAGTCTCAAAAAAATAAAGGAGGCCATCGAAGATGTCGAGGAAAGTTAAAAACTCTTTGACAAGAGTTGAAAAGCACCTTATTCGCCCATCTTCTCATTGGTTTTCTATGATCGCCGAGTTTTGTCACCTGGCCAAAAATCTTTATAATCACGGGAACTACCTTGTGCGCAATCGTTTTATCAGCAGCGGTGAATGGATGCGCTACAGCGAATTGGATAAGGTTCTAAAAAATGACCTAGAATACCCTGATTATGGAGCTATGCCTACAGCACAGGCCGCTCAACAGGTGCTTCGTTTGCTAGATAAGAACTGGAAATCGTTCTTTGTTTCGATGAAAGACTGGAGGGAAAATAAGGAAAAGTATCTTGGTCGTCCTAGGATACCAAGGTACAAGAAAAGAGATGGTAGGTTCATTCTAGTTTTGACAAACCAGAACTGTAGATACATTAATGGCAAGCTAATATTTCCAAAATCGTTCAACGGTTTTGAGGTTGTTCCAGAATTTGCGAAGTTATCCACAGAAGCAAACTTATCAAAAGCCAGTGCAAAGAAAATATTTCATTCTTTTCAACAGATACGGTTTGTGCCTGAAGGCGCGAATATTGTCATGGAAATAGTCTACACTATAAAAGAAGTTCAGCGTCTTGCAGATAACGGTAGATATGCTGGCATTGATATAGGTGTAGATAACCTATTGACTATGGCTGCTAACACCGGCGTTGAACC
Organism: uncultured bacterium; assembly: GCA_900313515.1. GTDB lineage: Bacteria > Vulcanimicrobiota > Xenobia > Xenobiales > Xenobiaceae > Bruticola. The sequence continues at coordinate 830 of OMRK01000020.1, forward strand.
TTTGATTGTGAATGGGCGAGTACCTAAATCAGTGAATCAATTTTACAACAAAAAACTTGCTCATCTACAAAGTGTTTGCCAGCGAGTGACCGGGCGTTATTCATCAAAAAGAATTATCCGATTGACTGCTAAGAGGAATCGTCGTATAGAAGACTATCTGCATAAGGCCAGTAAACTGATAATCAGAGAGTGTGTAAAACAAAAGATATGCACAATAGTCATAGGACAAAATAAGAACTGGAAACAGGAGAGCAAGCTTTGTAAACGAGCTAATCAACATTTTGTACAGATTCCTTTTTCGCGGCTAATCCAAATGATAGAGTACAAAGCTAAAGAAGAGGGTATAGCGGTTGTCCTTACGGAAGAGAGCTATACGAGCGGTACATCATTCTTAGATGGAGAGGCCCCATTACAGGAGAACTACAACCGAAATCGCCGAATTTATCGTGGTCTGTTCAGAACTAACAGTGGTCGATTGATAAATGCGGATGTAAACGGTGCTTTTCAGATACTGAGAAAAGTATTCCCGAATGTTTCGGCGGACGGGATAGAGGGCGTAGTGCTACGCCCGGTTGTGGTAGTTGCTGCGTAGACCGCTTGCCATCGCTTAGGCTGAGCTCGTCTATAGTTAGTGATGAACAATAAAATTTATAAAATTATTTAATATTAATTATTAAATTTGCTTATAAATATAGCATTCACGTCTGAGAGTTGTAACCAGGTATTCTTTACCTTTGTACATAAAAAGTGTTTCCACCGTCAGCGGAGGAGCTTCGGACAGTTCAGGCCATTCGTCCCAACGTTGCCAAACGGTGTACTCTTCCCAAGTGATCTTACGCCAAAGTCTATCATCCTCTCCAGACATCAGCCCTCTTCTCCTTCCATACTCTTTCCACCAGAGCGACTAGCTTCTTCTCCTTTGGAGTCAATTTAGCAGAAGTTCTTCGGCTTTGTGTACTATATCCGGATCCAACCCCAAAAGCCCGGCTATTTCTAAAGCGTCGGAACGTTTGAGAGCCGGGTCGTCGGGCACCAGACAATAATCCATCAAATCGTTGACCTGCCCCAACTGAACCGCATTCGTGCTGCCATTTTCCGATTCGGCTTCACAAGCCTCAGGCCTATTCTCCAAGCCGGGCTGCTCTTGGGCATCGTTACCGCACTTATTCTGCATTTTAGCTAATTTCTCTCGATTCAGTCCCTTCATGCGCAGGTAGACGGCGCCAGGCCAACGGGTTATTCCTCGAAAATGAGTAGAAAAGACCGCTGCAACCATGGAGTTATCCAAAAGTTTCCGAGATATGGCCGATATTAAAGCCTCCGCCTCCCCGGAGTTAGTGGTGCGGGCAAACTCATCGAACAGGGCCAGAGCCGGACGGTTAAACTTCGCCCAGGCCTCGCAAAACTGACGAATTTCAAAGCCAAATCCCGACAATCCTTGGCGAGATTCGGCTTTTTCTTGGGGATCTTCACCTATATAGTGGAAAGTTTCAAAAATATGGGTAGAGAAGCGCTCGGCTGACACGAAGAGCCCGTACTGTGTACACAGTTGTAGAAAGGCCAAGGTTTTTAAAGCAATAGTCTTACCACCCATATTTGAGCCAAATATCATGGTACAGGGCGCCGTCAAACTGAAATCGAGGGGTTGGTAAACCTTTTTTTGCGTTTGGCAATACTCTTCACAAGGTATAAAGCGCCCCTTAACCACACAAATTAAAGGCTCCGGGGCGATGCCCTCGCCGGAACTAACCGATAAATTGTCGGCGCCAGCGGAGGAATTATCGGAGCCAATCTGGACGGGGAATTGACCACAACCGCTCGGCGAATCGGCAAATTCCCGAACCTGCGGGCGTACTAGTTGGTATTCTTCGGCCAAATTAGCCGAGGCTAGGCTTAAGTCAAACTGGGCCAACGCCTGACTGTACTCTTCCAGAATAGGCAAATCTCTGTGCAGGGCCTGGGAAATCTCGACCAATATTTCATGCTCCAGGCGGCGTTCTTGATTCTGCAAAGCCTGGCGCTCAGATTTAAGCCTAAGCTCTGCGGCAGAAGCTCCGGGACGTACCAGATAACGGGTTTCATCGTAAGGTTCTATGGAGAGCAAACCTATAGCTGGAGCTTCCGGGTTGATTTCGGCTTTGTTCACCGTCAAAAACTGGCGTACTCCGAAATTAAGGCCGAACTCACTGGAGATCTGTTCCAGCCGAGCATGGCGTTCAGTTTCCAGATCTTTGTCTAACCCATGGATGCGATTGCGCACCTCTCGCAGAGCGGGCGAATATTCATCAGCTATGAAAAAAGTTTCCGCATACTGCCGCCCTTTGGAAAGCAGAGCCTCGAGAGGAGCAAGTTCAAATTCCAAACTGAAGGCTGTCGTCGCCCAATCCGGTAGGAGTTTGAATAACATGCGGTAGTTGTAGATGAATTTCTTAACGGCGAAAATTTCGGATTCGTCATAAATAGCAGTATCTACACTAGGCAGGCGGGGAATACGCTTTAAATGGTAGGCTATCTTATTCAGACTGGCAGTCTCCAAAGTTTTCAACAAACGCCAGGCCTGCTCGGTCTGATCCCAAATAGTTTCCAAAACTTGCGCCTGAACTATTGGCTTACGTTTCTCTTTAATCGCCTTTCCTAGCGGCGTTAGCGGCCGAAAGCGCTGCCAAAATTCTAAAAACTCCGCATAATAAAGGAAACTTTTCATAAAAATCTCACCTTACAGCTTTATTCAGCCCCACTCCCTACCCTAGCTGCTACATACACCCGACACCAGGCCGCCCGAGACATAGAATGCACCACAACAAACTGCAACGGCCTTACCCATTTTCCAGTCACAGTTAAGCCCCGCGCCACAACAAACCCGGCAGCAAAAGCCCCCAGCTCAAGTCGCCCGGAAAACACGGCACGCCCTGACTAGCTACAACGATCCCCCAAAAGAAAGCCGACCACTACCTAAAACGAGGCGCCCCACTCAACCACGGCAAAAACCGATCACCACAGGCAACTCCAATCGCCTGGCGACAAAGATCAACTAACTGCGGCGAGGACACTCTTCCAAAACAACAGCCGAATGGGGAGCCATAGTGTAACATCCACCCTGCACGGCAGGCACCTGCGGATAACTGTTAGTATC
>OMRK01000202.1 GCA_900313515.1 uncultured bacterium
ATATTGCCCAGGCGCTTAACCCAGATACCGTTAAGAAATTTCATAGCTACTTTTGAAATAGGTTAAAAATGTTGGCTAAAATTTTGTGACGCAACATCTGCAATTGTCTGCTTGCAAGATTGCTCTACCCCCCTATTCTATGTAGTTGGGGTATTCCCCGTTTACTCCGCCACTTCGCTGGTTGTTGCTATTAATAGGCTTTGTCATAGGGGTGAATATTGAGCGTAACTGGGTAGAGTATTGTGCGGTTTTTCAAATTCGTCAAAGGGTAAAAACAAATTTAGGGCGAACCCTGCGGCCGAATCCAGGATGTTGGGAGATGAGTTATATGCAGCAGAGACAGATTTTAAAGCAGATGCAGAGAATGCAGTCCGATTTAGCCGCTGCTCAGAAAGAGCTGGAAGAAGCTACAGTGGAAGGCATAGCTGGTGGTGGAGCTGTTAAGGTGGTGGCCACTGGAGCTCAGGTAGTCCGCTCTATTAAGATTTCTAAGGACGCTGTAGATCCCGAAGATGTCGGTATGTTGGAAGATTTGGTCTTGGTGGCCGTTAATGACGCTTTAGACAAATCCCGTGAACTTTCTTCAAACCGTATGGGTCGGGTGGCTGCTGGTTTGAACCTGCCTCCGGGGCTTTTCTAGAGTTTCGTTGAGTAGTTTGGTATGTCCAGTTATCCGCAGTCTTTGGAGCATCTGCTGGAGGAGTTGCAGCAGCTACCTACGGTAGGTCCTAAGACTGCTTCCCGGCTAGCCTTTTACCTTTTGGGAGCTCCAAAAGAGCGTGTTGAGGCTCTGGCCAGGGCCATGATAGAAGTCAAGGAACGGCTCACTGCCTGCACCCGTTGTGGGAATTTAGCACAGGGACAGCTTTGTGAAATATGTAGCGATCCTCGCCGCGATGCTCGCCTGCTCTGTGTGGTAGCTAACACCCGCGATCTTATGGCTATGGAGAGTTCTGGTGAGTACACTGGCCTGTATCATGTTTTGGGCGGATTGATTTCACCTCTGGATGGCATAGGTCCAGCAGAGCTCAATGTTGGGAAATTGGTGGAGCGTTTGAAACTCGAACCTGTAGAAGAACTTATCATTGCTACCAATCCCACTGTACCTGGCGAAGCCACGGCGCTGTATCTTAAGGATCTTCTCAAGCATAGGACGGGGCTTTCTGTTACTCGTTTAGCTTCCGGGTTGCCCATGGGGGCCGATTTGGAGTATGCCGATCCTTTAACCCTGTCCCGTGCCTTGAATAATCGACGAGCCTTTTAACTGATTTTTTTGCGTTGAACTTGAGGCTGAGTGGATGGTTTGTTTGCGTTTGCGTGCGTTAGCCACATTTAGCTAAAAGTTTACTTTTTTGTACACAACAAGTTCTCGGGTGGGAATATACTACCGGTAAAAAGAGTTTTATCATGTTACTCGCAAGTTGGAAGCAAAATTTTGCTAATCCAGGGGTGAATTGGGGTGGAGGTTACGTATTAAACCATATGAACAAGGAGCACCTGCCTCTATTTGAGTTTGCCAAACAGTTTTACAAGGCGCCTATAAATGGCCGGATTTTGGATGTCGGCTGTGGGGGTGGCAGGCACATAGCCTTATTGCGCAAGAACTATCCAAATTCTACTGTGTACGGTGTTGATATTTCTCCTTTAAGCGTCAAGGCTTCTAGACGTTACAACAAACAAGATGTGGCTTTAGGTAATGTTGAGGCCGTTGAGGGTAGTGTCTGTTCTTTGCCCTTTCCCGATAACAGATTTCATTTAGTGACCGCTTCCGAGACTGTTTATTTTTGGTCTGATGTGCTCAAAGGCTTTCAGGAGATATTCCGTGTCTTAAAAAATGGGGGAACCTTGGCCCTCTATTGTGACAGCGTGGATCCGGAAGCTTCAAAAAAGCATGTGAAAGCTATCAAAGGCATGCGTGTTTACACCGCAGCTGAATTGGAAGAATTTGCCAGAAAGGCCCGTTTTGTATCTATAGAGTCTCATTTGGCTGAAAATGGCCGTTACTGCCTTATCGCCAAGAAAACTGGGAATGAGTGCGTCGTAACTCCCATGTGGGCCTCCAATCCATATATTACTCTTAGCGCCCTTTGGGCTCGGGCCCTAGAGAGTAGGCGCCCCGATCATTTCTTAGAAGATGAAGCGGCTTGTGAGGTGGTCAGCAACATAAACTATGATTTTAACAAGTTGGCCATGCCCTCTTACACTTGTTTGACCTTCGCTCTGCGTTCTGCTCTTATCGATAAGGTTTTGTTCGATTTTCTCAGCAAGAATCGTGAGGCTACCGTTATAAATTTGGGGGCCGGTCTGGATACCCGTTTGAAACGTTTGCCTCCCGAGAGTTACAGCAAGTGGATAGATGTAGATTTGCCGTTGAATTTAGATTTTAGGCGTACCTTTTTCCGCGAAACTAAGAATATAAGCACTATAGCACAGGATTTTATAGAAACTAGCTGGATAGATCGAATCCCGAAAACGTCAGATCCTAAAGTCGTTGTCATTGAGGGCCAGTTAGCCTATCGGAGCAAAGAGGTAGTTAAAAAGCTTTTTGAAGCCTTAATCAATGCCTTTAACGTCATCGATGTTATCTTCGATCTGCCAGCTCCGCAGGATGTAGATGGCAATGGGGGCGCGACACCGCTAGCTGTAGACGGTACTAAAAAGACTACCGTAGTTTCGGAGGCCGAGTATGTGCAGCCGCTGTGGACGTTAGAGGACGTAAAGGCACTTGAGGCTTGGAGCCCGGCGGTCAAGATTCTTGAAGAGTATAACTTGGCTGATTATAGGAAATCGCGTCAGGGATTGCGTGGCCTTAAGGCCAGATTTCCTTTGTTTAGGCAAAAGATGGCTCGCCGAGTGGTGCACCTTGATCTCGTTAAAGAGCGCATAAGGATCAGCAAGCAGAAGGCCAAGCGTGAGCGCAATATCTATTTAGAAGGATAGTATGACCCTTGTTTAAACCAGTTCCAGGCTCGTTCTAGGAGCTGGAGGGCTGGAGCGGATATCACCTGACATCCGGGTAGGGCCCGCAAGAAATGGCTACGATAGCCTTTTCCCATGATTGGATCTAGCCGGTTATCTAAGACGAAAACAACGCCGCGGTCGTTTTCGGTGCGGATGAGGCGTCCGAAGCCCTGCAGGAATTTGAGCACTGCCATGGGGATGGAGTACTTAGTAAACCACTGATCGCCCAGCTGTTTGGAGCGTATTTTGAAAAATGGGTTATCCGGTGAGGTGAAGGGTAGGCGCAGGATTATCACGCAAGAGAGGGCCTCACCGGCGATATCCACGCCCTCCCAGAAGGAGTCGGTGCCGATCAGGACTATTTTTTCACGATGATCGCGGGCCAGGCGTAACCTATTGAGTTGCTCGGATCGCAGGCTGGCGCTCTGCTTGAGCATGGTGATGCCCTTCGCTTCCAAGGAAGTAGCCGAAATTTCGTAAAGCTTTTCCACCTCGTAACGGGAGGTGGCCAGCACTAGGGTGCGTCCCGACCAACGGAGAGAAGCCTCTTCAATGAATTTGCAGGCAGAGCTCAGGTAGTTGTCGCTGGCTTCTTGGGAAGAACCGCCGCGGTTAAGATCGCTGGCTATGGCTAGCAGGGCTTGAGTTTGGTAGTGGAAGGGGCTGGCTATGCTTTTAGAGGTCACTCGGTCGGCGTTTAGCTTGCTGATACCTACGCGAGAGCTGAAAAAATCGAAATTATCATCTACCTTTAGTGTTGCCGAGGTTGCTATAGAGGCTGGTAATTGGCTCCAAAAAGAGGTCGCGAGATAGTCGCCCACATCAATTACCGCTGCTCGTAGGCGCACTGAACCTCGGTATGGTTCCATCCAGTTTCCTGTGTTGGCAGCATCGCTTATGTCATGACACACCGAAAAGCTTGTCATGAAATTGCTTAACTGATCGCAGGCATTGTCTAGCAGAGTTCCTACGGGATCTTCGTCTTTGTCCAAATGGGCATTGGCAGCTATCATCTCCCACGTGCCCTTTAGTTCATACAGACGGGCCCAGCAGGAATTTTCAGCTGTTTCTACATCTTTGCCCGCCTGGCTCAGTTCTTCGCCCCATTGGCCACCTTCCTGAAGCCACTGTTTGTTAAGCATGGCTGTGGAAGAATTCTGTTCGTAGCACTCTAAATTTTCGTAAGCTTTGTTTTCGTAATAGTCCTCAAGTTTTTTGAAATAGGGCAGAACGCTGGTTCTAAGTTGCAGGAAGTCTCCCCAAAAGAAACTGTCTAAAGTCGCCTGCCAGCGCTTAAGATCTTCCCGCGGTAAGATGGCCATTAATTTTTCACTAGCTTCAAATACGTCGGCAAACCAGCCGGAGGAATAGTGGTGTTCCTCCAGTTCTTTCATGTCTTTGGGAGCTTGGGCGAAACTTGCGAAAAACTTGCCGCTCAAAATCATGTCGAAAGAACTGGATAGCTGTTCTATGGCCACATCCTCGAAGTGATGGGCTTCATCGATAATACAACAACTCAAATTAGGAAGTAGGCGTTCTAAACTGTCCAAGCGCAAAACAGCGCAGACTAGGGCATGGTTGGCAACGCAGATATCGGCTCCCGCCAAAGCTGTTCGTTCCCGGTAAAAGTAACAACGCCTGAAATACGGACAGCTTCGCTTAGTGCAACTGAATGATTCGGCACAGATATTCTGCCAGATGGTATCATCCCAGGGACAACGCTGTTTGGTTAAACGTCGGAAATCGGTAGCTAAGCCTCTTAAGGGTTCATCGTTTTGCAGATCGTCATAAAAAAGCGAATACTGTTCGGTTTCAACGCAGTCGTTTATGCACTCTAAAAGTTCCCTACAGGCAGTGGTAAGCCCTATGCTTTTGCGAAATTGGTGGAAACGCTTCAGGCATAAGTAGCGCGTGCGCCCCAGAGCTTGTACCAAATGGACGGGGAGCTTTAAAACATCGCGGACAAAAGGGTAATCCTTCTCGAATATCTGTTGTTGAAGGTTTGTAGTATAGGTAGAAATTAGGATGGGGCCAGCGTTATACTTGAGGCGCCATATGGCGCCGGGCACCATGTAGGCTAGCGTCTTGCCCACGCCCGTACCAGCCTGAATCATAAGAGCCTGGCCGCTGGCCATGGCTTTGGCCGTTTCCAAGGCCATCTGCACCTGACCCGGGCGCACGCTGTAATTGCTGTGTCTGGGTATGTCTCGAGTGAAAACTAATTCTACGTCGGATAAAAACTGGTCGATGGGTGGACGGCCGGAATCTTGATCTGGCAAAAGTATATTCCCCCAACAAATTCCCCTTCTCTCAAGCCACTATGCGAGTTCCCGAGAGAAGGGGGAGATAGGGCCGTCCCCACCCCTTGGTTCGGCCCAAGAACGGCTCCATTTCGCAAAAACTATGTCGCCTTAGGCCTTACCTGGGACGACAGTTTTGCCGCCGTTTCTATCAGCGGCGCCGGCGATGGCGGCGAGGAGGTGCATCCCCTTCGGGATCGTCCAGTGCGGGATTACCGTAGGCCGGTTCGCGCATGACAGGCTCACGACGGCGACCAGGCATAGGTGGCATAGGAGGCATTTCCTCATAGGCTGGCTCACGGCGGCGGCTCGGCATAGGAGGCATCTCCTCGTAGGCCGGTTCACGGCGGCGGCTCGGCGGCATAGGAGGACGCTCAGCGTACATAATCTCACGGCGACGGCTAGGCATGGGCTCATCGTAATCCATTCCAGAAATGGGCTCGCGCATCCTGAGTCCATAGCGGCGGGCTGCCGGTGGGCGGTCATCGTAAAGATCTTCCTGATAGCGCGGAGCTATGGCCTCTTCCCGCAAAACCCTGGCGGCTGCGACATCAGCGCGTTCCGGCTCATCCCGGCGAGGCATGCGGTGGGGTGGCCTTTCAATGCGCTCATAACTTTCAACTCGTTCGGGCCGCTCCAGTGGGAACTCACGCTCCGGTGGTTGTGGGCGCTCAGGGCGCTCGGGAGCGAGTGGCCGCTTAGTGGGGAGCTCAGGACGCGTAGGAGGAAGCTCATGCTCGATCCGTTTGGGCCGTTCAGGTCTTTCTGGCCGCTCCGGCCTCTCCGGACGTTCGCTACGAACAGGTCGTTCCTGACGACTACTGCGCTCGGGGCGCTCGGGCCGCAAGGCAGCACGGGCGGGCCGCTTAGGTCGCATGTTCTCGCCTGCATCGGGCAGATTATCTGCCAGGGCCAGCTCTTCCTCAGACCATAAACCGTTGCGGGTTAAGTTGACGCGGCCCATGCTATCGATCTCTTCAACTTTAACTTTGAGAGTATCACCGATATGCAGGACATCCTCAACACTGCGCACGTGGTAAGGCTTAATCTTGGAAACGTGCAGCAGACCGTCGCGGCCGGGCAGAATCTCAATGAAAGCACCGAAATCGGCCAAGCGGACCACCGTACCGTCGTAAATCTCACCAGCCTGAATCTCCTTCAGAATATCGCTGATCATTTGACGGGCTTTGTCGGCAGCCTCACCATTCACGGCTGATATAGAAACTTTGCCATCGTTGTCTATTTCAACCTTAGCACCACTGTCGGCGCTGATCTTGTTGATGACCTTGCCACCAGAACCGATGATCTCCTTAATGCGATCAACAGGAACCTGCATGGTAATGATCTTAGGAGCGTGAGGAGAGAGCTCATGGCGAGGCTCAGGGATCACCTCATGGAACATATCCAAAATTTCCAGGCGAGCCTCACGGGCTTGAGCCAAAGCTCTGCTCAAGATCTCCATGGTAACACCTTTCATCTTGATGTCCATCTGCAGGGCGGTTACGCCTTTGGCCGTACCTGTTACCTTGAAATCCATCTCGCCGAAGGCATCTTCCATACCTTGGATGTCGGTCAGAACTACGTAGTTATCGCCCTTCTTAATTAAACCCATGGCTATGCCGGCCACAGGAGCCTTAATGGGTACACCGGCGTCCATAAGAGCCAGGGTGCTTCCGCAGGTGGAAGCCATGGAACTGGAACCGTTGGATTCCAATACATCGCTAACTACACGGATGGCGTAAGGGAATTCCTCGGGGGAGGGCAACACGGGAACCAGAGCACGCTCGGCCAAGGCGCCATGACCGATCTCACGCCGACCGGGACTGCGCAGAGATTTCGCTTCGCCCACGCAGAAACCGGGGAAGTTGTAGTGGTGCATGTAACGGCGGGCTGTCTCACCAAAAACGTTATCTAAAACTTGGCCTTCAGCTAAAGTTCCCAAGGTGCAGGCGGAGAGAACCTGGGTCTGGCCGCGGGTGAAGATGGCCGAACCATGGGTGCGTGGCATAACTCCAACGCGGGCCCACAGAGGACGGATTTCATTGACCTGGCGACCGTCGGGGCGGATGCCTTCATCCACGATCATGGTCATGAGCTCGTCTTCTTTTATGTGCTTAGAAATAGCCGCGTAATCTTTGGCTGCATCGCCATTAGCGCACAGATCCAACGCTTCTTGCTTAGCTGTTTCGGTCAAAGTAGCATCGGCGGCGATAGCTTCTTTCAAGCTGTCCAGACTGACGGCATCGAAAGCAGCCTCGCGGGCCTGCTTCTCAATGACGCGCATAGCCTTGGCGATGGCGTCAAACTGGTAATGACGGATAAGTTTTTCCAGATCGGCGCTGGGGGTGTAAACAGGGTACATGCCCTTGGGCTTTCCGCACATGGCCACCAGCCGCTCTATGGAAGCAATTATGGTGCGGATGGCCTCGTGGGCGGTTTTGAAGGCTTCGACCAGGAGCTGCTCAGGCACCTCTTGGCAACCACACTCTACCATATTGATGTTATCTTTGGTGCCGGCCACGGTGAGGTTCAGCGTGCTACTCTTGAGCTCGGTTTCGGTTGGGTTGATGATGAACTGATCATCTACATAGCCTACTCTAACACCGGCCACAGGACCCTCAAAGGGAATATCGGATATGGCCAAGGCGGCACCGGCGCCACACAAGGCCAAGACATCGGGGTTATTTTCGTTATCTACGGAGGTGCATATTCCGGTAATTTGGACGTCGTTGCGGAAGCCCTCGGGGAACAACGGACGGCAGGGACGATCGATAACGCGTGAAACCAGGATAGCCCGCTCGGGGGGACGGCTCTCACGCTTTACCCAACCGCCGGGAATTTTGCCTGCAGCATACATTCTCTCTTCATAATCGACGGTCAGAGGGAAGAAATCTACGCCCTCTCTGGGCATGGGGCTGGCACATACGGTCACTATAACTACGGTTTCGCCGCTGGAAACCACTACGGCACCGCCAGCTTGCTTGGCAACCTCACCGCTCTCGAAGCGGATGGTGCGGTTACCCACTTGACACTCGACAACGTGCTTATTCTCATTAACCTTGCTGAGCACGTCTGTCAACTTACTCATATTGGAGACACTCCTTTTTTAACTACCTAATCTATAGCCCAGCGGTGTTCATTCTGGATCCCAATAAACCTGCCTAAATAAGGGGAGCCTCAAGGCAAAAAACTCAAGATCTACAAAATAAATGGACGACTGCGGCGAGTGTGTACCGCAGCCGTCCCCGGCAAAGCCCGCTAAGACGCAACCTCGCGCCTGGGAGTGTGTCCCGGCTGAGGTTTGCCATGCGGACATGGTCAAACTCTATTCAGTTCAGTATTGTCATCCCGTAGAGCAGGATAACCCAGCGCCATAAAACTGCACTGGAAGGCAAAGCCCTGCATAACCGATCCTTATCGGCGCAAGCCTAAGCGCTCAATTATAGAACGATAGCGGGTAATGTCCACTCTCTTCAAATAGCCGAGCAGGCGTTTGCGCTGACCGACCAACATAAGCAGGCCGCGACGGGTGTGATGATCCTTGGGGTGCTGCTTGCAGTGCGCAGTAAGGTGAATGATACGATCCGTAAAAAGCGCAATCTGCACTTCTGGTGAGCCAGTGTCACCCTCATGGGTGCTGTACTTAGCGACAATTTCTTGCTTAGTCATAATAACAATTTCCTCCGGCGTCTCTGGCCATCCCTTCGGGAAAGCGGAGCGCCACTTAATCGATAGACGCTTTAATCTGAGCGCTGGGGCCTATGAGGAACAGCCTATCCGGGCTAAGAATAAAGCCGGAAGGCATTCTAGCACAACTGAGTTAAGATGCGCAAGAGGGTGAATTGGGCTTTTTGCCCGATTTTCGTGCTCTCAGTCAGCTTTTTTTATGTCCAGGCTTTCCATTACCGCTGTTCCTTGGCTCCCGTTGAAGAAAATCGTCTCCACCTGAGTTAAAGTTTCGGAGATATCAATAGTATACTCTATAAGCTCAGGCGTTTTTGTTACCTTCTCCTTGCCGATAATCTTCATTCTCGGACCGCCGGTTCGTTCACTTACTGTATCAAAAGTTAGTATGTCGAGGTTTTGGCCTCGGCAGGTGATTTTATATCGTCCTGGGTACATGGTGATGAGGGGGCCTAAAGAAGAGGCGCCTGGCCCGAGAATGCGTTTGGCTGTCCTGTTTTGGGTTATATTGCCTTCACTGTAATAATCAGTGTTGCCTAAGTCAAAGCTGTACTCTGAAGCTAGCCCTAGCATTTCTGCATAGTTTTTAAAGCTGTACGCCGTGTAGGCCTGAGATTGGTAAATAATTGGGGCATTTTTAAAAACTTCTGCCCAGTTGCGTCGCTCAGACGCTGGATTAAGCAGTTCTTTGTTGGAAAGAAGACAGAAGAGCTTCCCGCTGGGTGGAACGGCTGTATGCTCGGTAAGCTGGAGCCAGGTAGAAAGATGGTCTAAACCGCCAACCAGATTGTCCTGCCAAACATAAAGTTCTAGCTTCCCATTGGAAAGTACGGTTAGCACATCTCCATGCCAAAAAGTGGCATACCCATTTTTATAACCACCGTTAACCAGCACTTCGGATATCTTTTTTAATTCCACAGGATCACTTTGGACAGTTGAGTGATCCTTTACGCCTAGGCCGTTAATTACTACAACGAGGCTGTACAGTAGCACGGCGCCACAACATACCCATTTTCTGCATAACTTCACCTTTTCTGAGCTTTGGGTCAGCCAGTTTTGATAATGGAGAAGGAGCAGTGGGAACACTATGGTCGAAAAGGGCAGGTTATATCTGGGTGGTACCCAGCCAGTGGAGGCTCGATCAAAATTAGTAAAGCTGTAAAATAGAAGAAAGACTGTGTAGGAAGTTGCTAAAAAATAGGATAAAAACCTTATTTCAAAGGGAGTTGTTCGCTTGAGCGATTGTATAATTATTGCAAACAGTGACAGCACAATAAACGCTACAGCGATATTTAGCAGCAACACTTTAGAAAACAATGGCCCTGTGCTGTAACCTAAAGTTGCCAAATAACTGTTTAAAGTCTTCCAAAAGTTTCCTTCAGAAAAGCCGACGAATTCTATGGGTTGATTGACGGGGAAGTGGTATCTTTTACCAAGATAAAAAACATTAATCAGCCATCCAATAAAAGAGGAGGCCAGCAGAATTGAACTTAGCTTGAAACACAAGTTCTTAAGGCCGGCTACCTCTGGAACTGGATCCGCTTGATCAAATCGGAATTTATCTGCTAAAAGTAGACCGCTACCAACAAAGAGTGGAGCGTAGAGCACGAGTATCTGTCTGGGACCGCTCAGAGTGGCCAGTAGGGCTAATATCGCCAGACCCAGGAACAGCAAGTTGCGACCGCGTCCAGGCTTAATCTTCAACAGGATGAAGAGTGAGCCAATGGTGATAAAGGAAATCAATATGTAGGGCATATACATCATGCCCTGCAGGACATAGATCTGGTAGTCTTTGCAAAACGGCAGCAACAGTAGGGAGCAAAAGAAACAGTTGGAGGCCTTGTTCAATCCCATACTTTTGCCTAAAAAGGCGCCACCAGCTACCAGCAAGGCTAACAGGATTGTGTACCCCCATACCCTCACCGTATGGTAATCGGACGATAGACAGAAGAGCGGTGCAAAAATTAAATTCGTGTTCAAAACCCTAATGTCGGCTGAATAGTACCAATTTTGTGATATTATGCCGCCTTCCTGGGCTAATAACTTTCCCAGCATGAGTTCCCCTGCTGAGTCTGAGTTTATCAGTTCTTCGCCATGACTATCTAAGTAACAAAAATAACAGACCAGCAGGCTCAGGGGAATTAGGAAATATAGGGCATTTTTGCAGAATTTTTTCATAGCAGTGAACTCCGGAGGCCAGGTGTATAGTAAACGAAAAAGAGAGGAGCTGACGTTCCCAACAGTACGGGCAGCTCCTCTAACGGGCAGTTCGCTATGGCGCGCTGCCCTGTTTAGTATTACGCCAACTACTTAGTGAGCGGTACCCCGGCCCACAAGCGCATAATGTCTATGTAGGTCACCAGAATGACAAGTCCCAGGAGCACATAAAGCCCGATTTGACTGACCCAGGCTTCTGTTTTGGGGTCTATCTCTTTACCGCGAATGCCGCCTACCAAGAGAGCAAAGAAGCGGGCGCCATCCAGAGCGGGGAAGGGGATAACGTTGAAGGCTCCTACGGCAGCGTTGATTAGAGCGACTACGTAGAGGAATTTGCCAAAACCGTCGTTGGAAAGCTCAAAAATCATCTGCATGATTCCTAAAGGACCGGACATAGAGGACTTGACTAGGGCAGGGCTGAGCACTTTATCGGCCATCTGCTTGACTATGATAACCGGGGCGATAATGAGTCTACCAATGAGGGCAAAGGAGTGCTTGAAGGTCATGCCAAAGGTGACAGGCTCAAAGGAAACCCCGAATCCCACTGCACTTTTTAGGGGCTCTTTGGTCTGTAAGCGCACATATTGATTTTCCCGCATTAGTTCTATGGTCAGGGGCTCAGTGGTGCCGACCAACTGTTGCAGGACCGCTTCGAAGGTCTCTTGATTAGAAATTTTTGCTCCATTTACCAAGAATATATAGTCGGCCGCCTGTAGGCCTTCGCGCTGGGCCGGACTCCCGGGAGCTACTGCCTTAACTTGGTTGGTTGTTGAGTTGTTAAATTTAAACTCTGTGACCTGTGCGGGCATTATCCCAATCTTGCCCTCTGGCTTAAATTCCTGGGCAAACATTTCTAGGGTCAGGTTGCGGCCATCCTTAAGGCTAAAAACCGCCTTAACTTTGTTGACTTTACCAGCAGAATCCGTGTCCTTTTCGGCTATTGTCTGCAGGACTTTCTCCAAGGTGGACAGGCTGTCTATTTTCTGTCCGTCTACCTGGGTGATAATATCGCCGGCCTTAAGCTGGCTGGTAGGATCATCGGTTCCGAAGGGACTCACTGAAACTACCTCAATGGAGTTGTCCTCGTTTGCCTTAAAGTTTACCCCAGACATGGTGAGATTGGGGGTGATGGGAACTTGTAATTTCTCCTCACCGCGGGCGATGGTAAGCTCGATGGGCTTAGCGGGGTATTTGGCGATAAGGCGGATCATGTCTGTTCCAGACACTACCGGTTGCTTGTTGACAGCCTCTATTTTATCGCCATATTTAAGGCCTGCAGTGGCCGCAGGAGTGTTGTCCAGAACCTTCATTACTATGGGCAGGCTACTGGGACTGAGCTCGGCTAAGCCGTAGCAGGCGCCGATAATCCAGAACAAGAGCAGTGCGGATATAAAATTCATGGTCACTCCGCCTGCGATGACGGTCATTCTAGCCCACACACTTTTATCGTTGAAGTTCCCCTCAACCTCGCGCATAGTGGTGTAGGTGTGCTCGGGCAGGTAACGCACATGACCGACAACCGATTTGAAGGCTGCAAGGTCCTCCGGAGGAACTTTTTCCGGATTTTTTTGCCTCACGTCTTCTATGGCATCGGCCAGTTCTTGGGGAGTGCCAGGCAGAGCGCTTTCCGGCAGGTATTGACTGACCATCTTAAATTCAGTCTGCTCCTCGTCGCTGTCTGGATCCTCACCCAGCATCATTACGTAGCCGCCCAAGGGCAGAAGACATATGCTGAACTCCGTGCCATGATAGTCAAAGGAAAA
This sequence comes from uncultured bacterium, assembly GCA_900313515.1. GTDB lineage: Bacteria > Vulcanimicrobiota > Xenobia > Xenobiales > Xenobiaceae > Bruticola. The sequence goes on from OMRK01000202.1 coordinate 12,926, forward strand.
AAGGCGCGGCCCAAATCCTAAGCAAAAGCGCGGGCAGCGTACGCCCACGCGGCGCGCCATCACAAAATGTCCAAATTCATGGATAGCTATAATAAAGCCAAAGGCTATACATACAGCGATAAGACTGGGTAGATTACTAAAAATCCACTGCAGAATGGCCACTGGAAACCTCCTAAAAGATCACGGCTTTTCGATTATTTGCTAAAAGGCATAATATATTACTACAGATTACTTGAAACGGCTAGCCCCTGAATTCCGCAATGGGGGAGTAGTTTACTTCAGGAAGGATTGCTTACGCGTTCATGAGACTTTTGGTGCTGCTTTTCGGGAACGCCTCACTTTCGGAGGGCGGCACTCTATAGGGACGCAGACACTGCCCGTTCTGTTTCAAGCTGACTTTTTGTGATCGATGGCCGTTTCTTTTATCTTACGCATTTTTCTGGCAAAATTATTTGCTAAATTGTTAATTCACTCTGAATCCTCTAGGTTACCCAGCCAGCGGCAGGTGGCGGCCCGGCCATGTTTTTCTTCATAGGCTAAAATTTTGTTGAGCATGTTGCCCAATATGGCCAGACCGATCTTCCTCAACTTTTTAGCTTCCCCCGATTTCTTATGGTCTATGAGAAAATGGTACTCTACCCATCGGGACATGCCCTCACGGTACCCCTTGAGGTGACGCAGCATGTTATGCTCAATTTGGAAGGCATGGACTAGCTCGTGGCAGAGCACCGCTTTAAACTTGGTGCGTTCCAGTTTAGGAATGATGGTTATGATATGGCTGTAAGTTTTGCCCATGGGTTGGCTATAGTAGTTGCCAACGTGATTGAAGCCGGAGGTCAGGCGCCATTTCCACAGCCAGGTTTTTGGCTGCCCCAAATGCACAACTACAGGTTGGCGCAGAACTATGGAAAATTTTTCTTTAAGGTACTGCCTGACCTCCTTAAGGGCTAGAGCAGCCTGCACTTCGTTGTCGATAATACTAGCCTTCTCGAATTCGGAAGTAGTAATTTTGTAGTTGGTCTGCCCAGTTAGGGCAAATTCCAGAGATCTGCCCAAATAATTCAGTATGTCTATTATTCCCATAAACCAATTAAGCTAGCTCGTTTTTTTTATTATTCACTGCCTTCTGAAGAACTGGCACACAACGCTTCCTTTTTAACCTAGTCCGCTGGGCACCTCTGCTGGTGTCGAGCGCTTTGCCAAAATATTGCGCGGGCAGGCGTTTTCCTTAGCCCTCTTATTAAAATAGCCGCAATCTCCCTTGTTTTATCCACAGAGACACGAGGCAAATGTTTCAAATAAGTCTATCTATTTAGTCTTAGAATCCAAACGAATTATGGCAGTTTGGTCAGGATGACCATTATCTCATATATTTTCAAGTTTTTTTACTAGCCGTAATATATTGCGCCCTTCCGTATACCTGTACGTCATCTGATCAGTAAGCTTTTTCACCAGATAGATTCCCAGGCCACCGCAAGCTCGCTCTTCATAGGATTTTTCCACATCCGGGGGAGCCACAGCCGTTGGATCGTAAGGATGCCCATTATCTATAAAGTGCAGCACCAACTGATAGGGATAATCTTGAATTTCAGCCCTTACGGTAACTTCTACCGCTTCGTGCTCGCTGTCAGCGGCGTAGCTGACTATGTTTGTGAAAATGTCATCGACTGCCGTATAAACGGCGCTCTTTATTTTGTTCATACTGTAGTTATCGAGCTTTGCTTCATTCAAAAGGGCATCGATAAAGTGCAGAATCTCGTCTAATCTGTTAGCTTGAGCCGGAACACGCAAGAACTTTGCTCGTGGATGGTTCCCGTGGTACTCCAGGGCAACCATGGTAACATCATCTTCCCAGGCCGTGTCGGCACTGAATTTGTCCAATTCGTCGTGTACGAGATTTATAAGCGAGGCGGGATCGTAATTGTCGCAGGCGGGGCGGTTTAGGACTATTTTTAAGCTTCCTGTACCAAACATTTCTCCTTTTTTATTTAGGGCTTCGGTGACTCCGTCTGTGTAGAGGAAGATCTTGTCACCGGGATTTAAAAACCAGCTTTCGGCATTGTAGCTCAAGTTGTCCAGACCGCCCAAAATCATGCCAGACCCAACTTTGGCCTCCTCCCAAAGACCGTCATTGCGGCGTAACAGTGGCCGACAGTGACCGGCGTTAACAAAGCGGAACTCGCCTGTACTGACATTGAGCGTGGCTACAAAGGCGGTGACAAACATGCAAGTGCTGTTGTTCTCGCAAAGGGATATATTGATACTCTCGACACAGTGTTCCAAGGTATCGCCGGAGAGTACTGCATCGTGGATGGTAGTCTTAGCCGTCATCATGAGTAGAGCGGCTGGAATTCCATGCTCAGAGACATCGGCAATGAGCATGCAGTAGAGGTCGCCATGGATGCGGAAATAATCGTAGAAGTCGCCGCCGACCTCTTGGGCTGGAGAGGTGCCAGCGCACAGATCCATCTGCTCTAATTCGGGATAAGTGGGGAAATATTTGGGAAGACATGAAAGTTGGATAGTGCGGGCGAGGGCTAGTTGCTCGGCATCGTAAAGCGACTGGCTCTCCATGAGTTGCTTTAGGGCTTCCACTGTCGAATTGATGCCTTGGCTTAAAACGCTGAATTCTGGATAGCTGTTTTCACTGACCTTTTCCTCGAGATTGCCGGCCTCTATCCTAGCCAGAGAAACGTTTATACGATCCAAACCGTCCAGCATAACCTGTTTGACTATGTGGGAGGTGCTGACAAAGACGGCGGCAAAGAGAATGAGATAGCAGGCCAGCATCACTACTAAAACGGTTTGGCGAGTAGCATAGACCTCGGTTGTGGACATAAAGGGGATAAGATAATAACCGCAGGAAAAGTAGATACTGCAGTAAGCTTCGAGGCCGTTGCGTTTTACTGCGATAATTCCCTGCCCGGCGGGAGAGCTCTCCAGTTTCAGTCCGCGGTAGATGTCGGCAAAGGGGCTACCAATTAACTCTCTGTTTACGCTGTTTACTATGATTCCATTTTGAGAGACAACATCGAGGCCGCCCGTTTCGCCCATGGGCAGGGTACTGGTGACCAGTTCGTAGGTGGCTACCTCGTAGGTTCTCTTGAAGCCGGCGGCGTTGAAAGCCAGTCGGATAGCTTGGTGGGGAGCTTTGAGGTTGTTGTAAAAAAGCAAAAGTTCGCGATTGTGGCGGTCGATGACATAGTCAACGGGGTGGTAGCTCCCCATGCTGGCCACAAATGAATTGAAATCGGGATTGTTATCGAAAATCGGTGCGGGAAAATCTACCTGAGCCGGACGGCCCTTGAGACTGACATCTGTACTGGCAATTATTCTTTTTTTTGCTGTATCGATGATGTCGATGCGGACGGTTCCCAGGCTATTGCGCAAGCTGTTTAAAGCAGTGTAATCTTTGCTCAGATCGGGAAAATGGTTGGCTACCTCCGCAACTGTGCTCAGAGAGGTGAGCACGCTCTGCATCATATTGGAACGTAGATCGTAAGTACGCTTGTTGCTGGTCTCCAGGGCCTGGGCAGTGTCTCGGCTTACCTCGTGGAATAGCTTGCTTACATGCTGGCGGCAGTTGCGATCGACAATGTCGAGCGAAATGCAAGACATAATAAAGGCCGACACAATTACAACGAGCAGCAGTTTTTTACGAATGGCAGAGCGCATAAAGTCCCATTTTCCCCCGCCTTTTTCTTAGCTCACCTGTAAAATCTTGGAGAAACCGGAGATGTCAAAGATCTCTTTGACCACATCGTTTGCATTAATTACCGCTACCTCAACTTCACCGCCTAGGCTCTTTTTAGCCATAAGCAGAACACGCAGGCCGGCACTAGAGATGTAGTCTACGCCGGCAAAATCGAAGGTCAACTTGTGGCAGCCGACCATGGCATCGTGGACAGCACTTTCAACCTTTGATGCTGAATTGTTACCGAAACGACCGTTCAGAACTAGAGTTACCTCATGGGTTCCTGAACCGTTGTTTTCACCTATGTTAGTAATAATTTCCATTAGCTTCGCCGCACTTTCCATAAAAATCTGTTCGCCTGACGAGGTGCTAAATTCACTCATGATCGGATTTGCCCTGCTTTGCCGGGCTGTCTATAATCGTTATAATGTTTCCCGGTTTGGTATGTTCTTTGCGTTAGTGAGCGCTTTCACTTTCAGTGGGCGTCGATTGCGTTGGTCGATGGGATGAAGTTATTAAATGGTTGCTGGCTGTAAGTTATTAAATACACATAACTAGGGGGAACTGCCCTGGCCATTGAAAAGGGCAAGGTGGGGGAGTTAGGAGCGAGATGGTATGGCAGGATTAAGAAGGAGAGTCAACGGTAATATAAGTTTGTTCTCATCGGAGCCAAACGATGAATTTGCAGAAGCACTCAGAGAGAACAATGCCGATGGAGATCAATCTGCTTTGGCGCCAGGTGACATTGGAGCTGAAAAAATAAGCCCCAAATGTGCAGTCTTAATATTTGCACCCTTTATTTTCAGTGTTATTATTTTTATGTTTATGGCTGTGGTGCCCATGTTGACCGCTATGGCGCCTGAAGGTAAGTCTCTTATTGACTATTGTGCAGAAGAATTTTTTTCTAA
>OMRK01000123.1 GCA_900313515.1 uncultured bacterium
CGTGAAAACCATGGGAGTTGCCCGGCTTATAGGAGCCTGGCGTGTATCCTTAAAGCTCCCCCCTGCATCAGTACGTTCCCGCTGACGACTAACGCTCCTCCGGCTAGGTTGCGATCGGCGCCGGTAAATTCTTCCCATCTTCCTCTGCGGATCGCTGCCCTGTGTTGTATCTTCCCAATCAGCCATTCTAAAAAATCTGCCGTTCTTTGAAACTTGTATTTGTCTGCTAATACATGAGCTTGTCGTTTAATTCCTGTTTTATCAAAGCCACTTCTACTTGAGTCAATCTTAATTAACTATAACTTAAAACCAAATACTGCTTGACCCAGAGATATTGCATTGAGCAATGGGTGCGACCGTTCCGGCTACTCCAGCTTTACCTACGAGTCGACCCAGTAGGTTTTTCATGCAATTAATCTAGATTTTGCGATCTGCAAAACCAATCTTAACGAGGAAGTAAGGAGGGGAATTTATTTAGGAACGTAGAAGGCGGAGTCGTAGAATGTTTGCTGGGTTGACTCGTTGCAGAGTGGGAGGAATAACTTGCGCCAGGGTGCCGGTAGTTACGACGAAATAATGCGCGTAGCTTCTTCGCGTAGAAGTGAAGATGCCACCAAATACAACTTTCGTAAAACAGAGAGATTTACGGGAGACCAGATGAAGTTTTTGGAGCGAGTGTTCGTGTCCTTTTCCGAGGCCGTAACCACAAATTTGGCTCCTTTGCTTAAATCCCGTTTTAAGATGGAACTTCGCTCCATTGTTCCTAGAAGTTACTCTTCCTATTTGAATTCATTACCAGAAGCAACCCCAATGTTGGTATTCCGTCTCGAGCAGGATGTCCGCGGTTTTATCGACATGGATTTTGGTCTGGCTTTTTCCCTATTTGAAAGGCTCATGGGTGGTAAGGGACAACCCATGCACGACGAAACTCGTGACTCCTTCACCGATTTGGAAAAAGCTATCTTACAGAAACCGTTAGCCAAATTTTTGGATGCCTACACTCAAGCCTGGAGAGATCTTAAGCCGGTCAAGCCACAGTTGGAGTCGTTTGAATTCAACTCTATGGCGGTGCACATCGCCAGTCCTTCGGATCTTATGGTTATTGTGCCCTATCAGGCAGATATAGCCTCGGCCAGCGGTGACATAAATGTGGTTCTGCCTTTCCGTTACCTGCGCGATTGTATTCCTAAGACCTCATTTGATGAGTTCGTCATATCCAAGACCAGTGCGGCTACGTCTCCTCAAGCTCAGGCTGGCCCGGCCATAGGCAGGAAGTTAGAAAGTGCCCGGGTTCCGGTTATCGTGACTTTGGGCAGAGCGGAACTTATGTTCCAAGAGCTGCTCAGTATCGAGGTGGGCGACACTATACGCTTGGACACAGAGATTTCGCAACCTCTGCGCGTCAGAGTTGGTGATAAGAATAAATTTTTAGGCCATCCGGGTACCAAGGATGGTAAACTAGCCTGCAAGATCAGCCGTGTGCTGCAAGAGGGAGATGAGGAAGCCGATGAGTGATCAACAAGGACCGCGTTCCGTACAATTTGGAGTTTTAGACAATTCTAGCCCAGCTGGCGGCTCGGCTTCAAGCATAGATTTGCTGCGTGATGTGCCGTTGGAGGTCAGAGCAGAGCTGGGGAGGGCCAAGCGTTTGGTACGCGACATTCTGCGCCTTAACGTTGGTACGGTTATCGAACTGGACAAGGATGCCGGTGCGCCGGTAGACCTGATTGTTAACAATCGCATGATTGCCCGGGGCGAAGTGGTAGAAATAGAGGGCAAGTACGGCATAAGAGTGACGGAAATCGTCCGTTAGCCAGCTTTAGACCAGGAGGAAGGCACGATGGATGGTTTAGCAGCCGGCGCCAGGCATTATCAGCAAGGCTACCAGCAGGGATATCAGCAGGGAGTTTATCCTCCAGGCTTAGGTAATTCCATGCGAGTGGACGGCATGGAAGACTTGAGCATTCTTTATGATGTACCTTTTGTAGTGGAAGCGGAGATGGGTAGCACCATGCGTGCGGTGCGCGACATTCTCAAGCTCACTCAAGGCTCTCTGCTGGAGCTGGACAAAGAAGAGGGTGCTCCCATAGAGTTAAAAATAAACGGGCACCTTATTGCCAAAGGTGAGGTTGTTGAGCTGGATGGTTGCTACGCCGTCCGCATAACTGAACTAATGTTCCCCTGATGACCGATTTCAAGCATCTGCTGGACATGTACCGAAGCAGGCAGCGCCCTTTTCTGTGGCTGGGTGCAGTCTGCTTTTTGGCGCTCATGGTGATGCTTTGGTTAAATCCCAGCCCCAGCGTTCCACCCAGTTCTGAAGCGTCCGGCACCACCGGCCATGAGTTGTTAAGTCGGGTAATAGAAGAGGAACGAGTCTCACTGGAAAATCAGCTTGCCAAAAATTCCGAGCTAACCGAGCAGGAAAAATCTTCGTCTAATTTTGCAGGCTCCAGTGA
>OMRK01000085.1 GCA_900313515.1 uncultured bacterium
ATACACAGGGCACTTACACAAGCTCTATATCTTAACAACTGCTATTCTGTTTTCAAACTTTTCACGCCTTGCACTTTCGTGCTTGGCCCCGGCTCAGCCGCTCTCGGCGTCTGGCTGGGTGGCTGCTCTCGCAACCGCTCGAGTATATTAGCACTCGAGGTTAGACCTGTCAAGGGGGAGGATAGAAAAAAAATTAGCAATTAACAATTAGCAATTAACAATTAGAAAATGAGGAATTAGGCACGAGGGGCACAGAGGCGGGGGGGGCGAATGGGGCGCGGGAGCACCATTCGCAATGAGTAATTAGGAATTAACAATTCTAAATTGTTCATTGCTCATTACTAATTGTTAATTACCAATTATCCTCTGCCTGTACCAAATGCTAAGCCACAGGCCAATCGAAGCTCCCACGCTCAACAATCCACCGCTGAGCCACGGATCGGGAAGCTGGGGAGGGAAGCAGTTCAACCGCTGAGCTAAGTAAATATTAAGCCCTCCGGAAAGAACTAACCCGGCTATTAGACCCACCATCGGCCAAAATTGTCGACGGATACGCCACTTTATGCCCATCGCCAAAGTTAGGGTAAAGCCCACGGGAAAGGCCAAGTAATGGGCCCCCGAGGCCAGAGGCGTCAAAATAGCGAAACTCCCCAGACTCGCTCCCGCCATAACTAACAAGCCACGCCGCTCCTCCCTACGCAGGCGAGCCAGGCTGAAAAATGGCTGACCTCCATGAACAGCTCCCCCCGGTGTGTCCAACATATCCTCACCCAAACGTTCCCCAAAATAACAAGATAGCATGGTTGGAATCAACAACATGGCCTGGCCTATCCACATAGAGGACGTGGTGGCATGGAACAGGCCCACAGCTGTAAAGGCCGATCCCATGCAGAAAAGGTTCCAACCCGGACTTTTATGTTGCAAAATTACCCCCATAAAGGCCCCCACCACAAAGGCTACAGCACAGGCCCGAAGATCGTCGGCAGGAGCCCAGGCAAACATACAACCGAAAACCAGAACTGTTGTAAAGTAGGTGAAGATGGAGCGCAACATAAATTCAGAGTTCCCCCAAATTTATAATTAGCAATGAGCAGTGAACAGCCAGTTCTACATTATAATTGCTAATTACTAATTTCTAATTGGTAATTTCTTCTATAGTAAAGCCGGATCTTTCTAAATGGGCCGAGGCAACCGCCGTTAGGGCAGCAACCCGAACCGCTCCCGCCCGGAACATGGCCCGTGCAGCCTCAATTAGAGTGGCACCAGTGGTAATAACATCGTCAATCAACAGAATCGACTCTCCCCGTATTTCCCGCACAACCTGATAGGCGCCCTGCACATTGAGAAAACGTTCGTAACGCGAAAGCAACTTCTGACTTTTGAGCGATCGAGTTAATTGCAGAAGCTTAGGCTGATAATGCCAGCCCAAAAATTGGCGACACAGCTCCCTGGCCAGTAGATCAGGACAATGAAAGCCCCGCTTGCGGTATCGCTTAGGATCGGGTGGTATGGGAACACAAATAGAGCCCTTCCAGTCCGGCTCCGAGCACAGCCCGCCATAGACAGCCACCGATAGCATATGTCGAACAAGATCGTAGGTAAGGTAGGTTTGCTCGGCCTTCTTACAGCGAAGCAGGGCATTCTTTAGAGCTCCGCTGTACCAGCCCGCAGCATAGACCGCGAAACTAGCTCCAAAACTAATTTTCAGCGGTTTAATTTCTCCCGCGCACTCGGCGCACAAACCGTATTGGCCCACCAGTCCACAGCCTGGACAACTGGGCACATACAAATAATCAAGCCAGCGCTCCCACCAGGGCCGCTCCTTTACTGCAAAGCTTCCTCCCATTTGCGTACAGCCTCCCCCTTCTGTTTAGCCACCGCCAACATAAAGCGCGGAATGGCTAAAAATCTCCGCCAACGGCTGGGCTCGCAGAGCAAACGATAAAACCATTCCAGGTGCAGCTTCACAAAGAACTGCGGTGCCCGCTTCTTTAACCCGGAAATAACGTCGAAACTGCCACCTACTCCTACTCCAACCTTAATTTTGGCCTGCTCACCATGTTGACGCACAAATTTTTCTTGTTTCGGCGATCCCAAGGCCGCATAAACCACCTGAGCCCCGGAACTTTTAATATTGGCAACAGCGGTCTCATCTTCCTTAAAAAATCCATCGCCCGTGCCCGCTATATTTAGACCAGGATAACGTTCAACCAACTTTTGAGCAGTCTTTTCGCTAACTCCCGGCGCAGCCCCCAGCAGGAAAAGTCCCGGCCTTTCCTCTTTACTAGCTAAAACAGCGGCAAATTTTTCAATAAGCTCAACCCCGGCCACACGCTCCTTAAGCTCTATGCCGCAACGTTTAGCCGCCCAGATAACCCCAATGCCATCGGGAACTACAAGATCGGCCTCGTTGACAATGCGCTTAAACTCGGGATCCTCCTGAGCCCGCATGATCATCTCCGGCCCCACCGTAACCACCAAGTGGCTCCCCTCCTCTTTCAGAAAGCCCTCCATAATCTGCAAGGCCTCAGCCATATCGACATTGTGGAATTTAACTCCCAAAATTTGATACGTATCCATATCCATACAAACAAACCTTGTTCATCATCTGAGTGTGTCCTAAGTAGCCTCCGAATAATGCATCAACCTAGCCGTCTTCAGAAGCAGATCCCAAACGGCCCTATTCTCAGCCTTTAGCTCCAGCGGTAACCACAGGCAGGGAGAACGTAAAGACACTTCCCTTGCCCAGCTCCGAATCTACCGAGATATCACCGCCATGGGCTTCAGCTATAAATTTGGCAATGGTCAGCCCCAGGCCTCGGCCGTAAACATTCTGGTTTTTATTTACCCTATAAAAGCGGTCAAAAATATGTTCCAGCTCACTGGAAGGGATACCTATGCCGTGATCGCGCACCTCTATGGCAACAAAGTCGCAATTCTGGGGGACAATAACTACCTCAACAATGGAATTGGAAGGGGAATACTTAACGGCATTATCAATAAGGTTAACTATAACCTGGCTGACCCGGTCTTTATCTAAACATATATTCGGAAAATCGCTGGGATAATTAAAACTGATCTTGATTCCGGTCTTGTCAGCCTTAACCCGCAAAATATCAACAGCATGGCGAACCAGAGCAATTAAGTCTACTTCATCCATCTGAAACTCAACCTGCTGAGCTTCAATAAGAGAGACCTCCATGATATCGTTTATTAGCCTCTCTAAACGGTTAGCTTCCTCACTGATGATTTCCAGCCACTGATAGGCCAACTCTTTATTTTCCAACGCACCATCCAAGAGAGTTTCCGTATACCCTCTAATGCAGGTGAGTGGCGTGCGCAATTCATGGGCGACGTTGGAGACGAAGGTAACCTTAAAATCATCAAGCTCATTCCTTAAGCAAGCTTCCCAATGAGCCTCATGCAAAAGGCGTTTTAAAGAGACATTAGGTGTAACTGGGACAAGACTACAGTAGGTAATAAACTCCAAGCCGTTATCCATTTTATTCTTTTGCGCCAAATCATCGGCCAGATTATTGACGGACTTTAGGATTCGACCGGCTATCTTTTTGGTGTTGCCTCGGGTCAGGATTAGTGATCGGCGGTGGGTGTTTAGAACCAGAAGAATGAAAAACTGATCACTTTCCTCAACCACCGCCATGGCGTCAATTTCATGGCGAATCCGCTCGTGCTTGCTTAGTAGCATATGTCCTAGCTCGACCATAAAATCACGAACCCGGCGGCGGCCATATTTGTCAGCTATCGAGTTAAAATGAACCAAGTTGAGGAAAACTAGGCCTAACGACTTAGCCTCATTTACACACTCGGAGATGTTACCGTAAAGCGCATACAACAGTGGCAGACGGCCGTTCGGCTCATTGCAAGCGCCAAGCATATCGCTATTATGGGCCGTTTCTTGTTGCTCACGAAGTTCTTTAACTTTATCTTCAACCTTGCTCCAACGGCTTTCCGTGCTCTTATGGCTCAGAGCAGCCGCACCGTCAGCTATCCCTTCGCCAGCACCCGATCCAACGCCCACTTTCTCCGTCTCCATACAGTCCTCGCTCTAAAATGCTATCGACTTGCTCAGCCACTTCTGCAGAGTGTTCTGGTCAGTGAGGTTCATGTCCAAAGGTGTAACAGAAACGTAGCCATCAGCCACAGCCTTAAAATCCGTACCCTCGATCATTTCACCCTCGGGGATTGCTCCATAAATCCAGTAATAGGTCCCACCCCACGGATCCACCAGCTTTTTGACCCCTTGCCGGTAAATACTGCGCCCCTGACCGGTAAAAAGCACGCCCTTGACAGCTTCAGGTTCAATATCGGGAACATTGACACTGGCAATGGAAGAAGCCGGAAGCTCCAAATCGGACCATTTTTCGAAGATGCGGCGGGCCCAAGAGGCAGCCAGGCCATAACGCTTAGGGCTACGCCCCACTAAAGAGACCGCCATCGCCGGAATGCCGGTGGGAATCCCCTCCAACGCAGCCGAGACTGTAGCCGAATAGGAGACATCGTAGCCCATGTTGGCGCCACAGTTAACTCCACTTAAAATAAAATCCGGCCTAGTTTCACAAAGCTGGTAAAACCCCAGCATCAAACAGTCCGTGGGAGTGCCGCTGGAAGAAAACCAGTGAATGCATCCATCCTGCCAATCACGATAAATTCGCAAAGGTTCGTGGAAGGTGAGAGAATGGCTGCAGGCACTGCGCTGCAGATGGGGAGCGACCACAGTAATCTTAACCTGAGGTAGAGTAGCGAACTCAGCTGTCAAAGCCTTCAGCCCCGGCGCCTCTATACCGTCATCGTTGGTAATTAGAATATGCACGATGCGGAAAATTCCCTATTTCTTCTTGGGGTCGCTGTCTTTATTATCAGCGGCGCTGCCAATTGTCACGCTCTCGATGCCATCGGAATTAGCCATATCGGTGCGGAAGGTAACCTCATTGTTGGCCCCGGGTTGCTGCTGAATGGTGATATTTAAACTGCGCACCTCATTGGTTTTCTGGCCTACATACAATTTAGAATCGTGATCACTGAAATCGTGCTTGAAGAACCAGGTTATAGTCGTCACCACAACCCCAATCACAGCCCAGACAATGCCGAAGTGCACAAGTCCCATGCCTTTTGGGAAAAATATGAGCATACCGGGGAGCGCGGTCATGGTAATACCAGGTAAAAGGAAACCGACTATAGCTAAAAATAGTGCCTCGCCCAAGCGTTGGCCCACGGCATAACCGCAACGGTGCTCTCCCTTAACACCTATAGTAGAGAGGTAAATCAGGAAGAGCAGAGCTGCAATTGTTACATAGTGGGGAATATTGAAATCTAAACTAACAAAAGCCTTACCTAAAAACAACATTTTCCGTAAGTTCCTTCACCTAACTTATAAAAAAAGTATCTATTAACCGGCTTCACTTCCTTTTTGGGGCTCGGGATCCTTTCTAAAGATGATTTGGAATGTCAAAGAAGCGGAACCGAGGGCGTTCTCTACTCAAAAAGTAGACCTTGTCAAGCCTGCACAAACGGCAAAACCGGCCTGGGACGCACCCTGCCCCCAAAAGTAAGCCACACCAGGCCTACCCCAACGGCAAAAACTGGCCAACAATATGTCTGCACTTTGACAGTGCTACCACTCAGGCAAAAGGGGGGGATTGGGCGGTGCAGAAAAAAGCTGGCATGTTTTCTTGTTATTCAAATACTGATGTAATAATGTCCAGCCCTAAATATACAGGCAATTCCGAAACCCTTCAAAGCCATGAAGGCAGTCGCCCTTTCCTCCGCTTCTTTTCAAACACCGCTACAAAACTGACGCTGAGCCTAGCTCTAAGTGTTTTTTTAGCTACCCCAGGCCTCTCAATTGGCTCTGGTAGCGCTTATGCCAGCGTGCCACAGGACGCCTCCACTCCGGCTTCCGTCCCTGCGTTCCAGGCCACGCCCTGTGAGACCGCCCCGAGCGCCTCCGACTTTTTAAACACACTAACTGTCAACCCAGCTATAAACCCAACCATAGGCACGGCCTGCCTGGCTCAAGCTTCGACCTCACTTCCCGGTGTCGAGGTAACCGCCCGATCTGCCCAGCAAGGCGTAAACATAGAACAGTGGGTTTATCTATCGGGAACTCTCAAAGTCAAGGGGCGCTTCTACTACCCAAGCAACGGTGCTTCCCAACCTCTGCCTCTGGTCATCTTCAATCACGACGGCATCGATGGAATTTCTAAATATCACGAGCTTTCCAGTTTGCGTCTAGCGAAACGTGGCTACGCCGTTTTCAGCCCCAGCTATCGGGGCGAGGACGGCTCCCAGGGTGTGGTAGAAATTGCCAAGGGCGAAGTAAACGATGTTTTAAGTGCCTTTAGGCTTTTGCAAAAACACCCCAAGGTGGACAATAAACACATTTATCTTATGGGAGCCTCCCACGGCGCCCTGATCAGTCTTTTAGCGGCCTCAAGATTGGAGCCTCAGGAGATTAAGGGCCTGATCTTTGCTTACGGAGTAGCCGACATTTACGCCTGGTGGGATTACTTAAAGGAAACCAATCAGTTAGGCCACGACCCGATCACCAGGCGTACCTACGGAGACGGACCAGAAGTTCGCCCTCAATCCTTTGCTATACGTCATGGCTTGACTGCGGCAAAAAAGTTGCAGATTCCCGTGCTAATTTTGCAAGGTGGTCTGGATACTACCACTCCTCCCCAACAGGCCCGCAATCTGGCCAACACCTTGCAACAGGTGGGCGTGGAAAACGAACTAAAAATTTACCCCAACTGCCTGCATGGCTTCCTAGTTTACGCACCCTACCTAAAAAAAGGCGTAACCAAAGCCGAGCGCCAGGAGACCGAAGAAGCCTGGGATGAGGTCTTTAACTTCTTAGCCGAGTAGCTGACTCAAAACTGTTTAGGCTCCGTAAAATCGAACGGCAGCAAGCCCAACCCGCCCACCAAGCATGGCAAAAACCTGTGCAACGATGAAGGCTTGCGCTCAAGGCCAAGCCCATGCACCGAACGAGGCAAAAGAACGGTGCGGTGGTGCAAGCCTGTGCTCAAAGCCGAGCCAACCGCGCCAAGCTGGGCCTACCGCACATTGGACTAAACAGTACTGCAGCACCCCTCAGAGGAACTGCATTGTTCGCCAGATTCTTCGAGCTCCAAAGTAACGTGATGAATTTTCATACGTCCCAAAAGCTCCCGCAAATCCTGTTTGACCCGATGGCCGCGGTAACCTTGGGCAAGCACCACGTGAGCGGTCAGAGCATTGTGGCGAGTGCTCAGAGCCCATATATGCAAGTGATGAATGCCTTCCACTCCCTCAACAGCCAAGCATTCGCGCTCCACCTCTTGGGGATCGATACCGTTAGGCACCCCATCTAAGGCCAAGCGCAGACTCTCTCCCAAAAATTCCCAGGAAGATATAACGATAATCACCGCCACCACAAGGCTGATAATAGTGTCTATAACATATAAATTTGTAAAAGCTATGATTATCCCAGAGACCACCACTCCCAGGGATACCAACGTATCAGCCAGCATATGCCAGAAAGCCCCGGCCACGTTGAGATCGTCGCCACGGTTCTTGTTGAGTAAATAAACGGTCAGGCCATTGACAAAAATTCCTACACCGGCGGTAAAAGAGACCAC
>OMRK01000038.1 GCA_900313515.1 uncultured bacterium
GGCTTTGACGGCGAAGGTTACAATCGTCAAGGCTTCAACCGTGAAGGATACAACCGCCAGGGCTTTGATCGCGAGGGTTACAATCGTCAAGGCTACAACCAACAAGGTTACAATCGCCAAGGCTACAATCGCGAAGGATACAATCACCAAGGCTTTGATCGCGAGGGTTACGACCGTCAAGGCTTTGACAGTCAGGGCTTCGATCGCGAAGGTTACGACCGAGATGGTTACGATTCCGAAGGTTACAACCGTAACAATTACGATCGCGATGGTTACGATTGGGAAGGATTCGATTGGCAGGGTTTCGATCGAGATGGTTACGACCGTCAGGGTTACGACTGGGAAGGTTTCGATTACGGCGGTTTCGACCGTCGCGGCTTTGACCGTGAAGGTTATACACGCCAGGATTGGGAAGCTGCGGGCTACAAATTTGGTAAGCGCGGAGAGTTCATTCTAGAAGAGGACCAGAATACAGACGAAGCCGGACAGCCTATCCAAGGGACGGCTCCATCTCGATCTGTTGCCGAGGCTTCGCCCGCCCACGAATCAACTCCAGCTCAGAGTGCAGTTTCCAACGTTCCTTCTCCAGGCCAAGTTTCCTCCGCTCCTCGCCCAGCTCAAACGGAGCGCGAGATGGGTGAAAACGGAGCCGAGTACGATTCCAACCAGGCAGCTTACTCGAAGGATCCTTCCGGGTACGATGCTTCAGATGCGGTTAACTCTTACGCAGATCCGGATGCACTCTACGATGAATCGGCAGAGTATGAAGACGATCAAGGGTATGACCAGTCCTACAAAGACATGGAGAATGCCTACGGTGACGAAGAAGCCAACTATGGAGCGGCCCCTGACCGTGGAGATTACCCAGCCCAGGACGGTAATTATGGAGATGAAGTAGCGGAGTATGGATATGAACAGGACGATGAACCCCGCGCTGAGTCTGAAGAGATTTATGGAGACGAAGCCGAATACTCGCCTGTTCCTGGCGAGGAGGTAGAGGGCCCGGCGGCTTCCGCTGTAGACGTAAGAATGGCCACCCATAACAGAGCCCCCCAATACAACGCCCAGACTAACCAAGGAGCTTATGTCGACGACGAATGGGATGGTGGGGAAGAATCCGACCTTCCCTCAGACTACGAAGAGTACCCGGAAGAGGATCTCGACAGTAGGGCAGATGGTAACGTAAGTGCAGCCCCACCCCAAGAGCAGCCCATCCAGCAGCAGCCCCAGACCAAGCCCAGTCCCGGTCCGGGCATTTTGATTATCAAAACAGATCAAGCCTTCCCCACCTTCCTAGTGGGCACCACCAAAACAGAAGACCAAACAGAGGTAAATGAGGCCGTGCCCTGCGATTACGTGTTAGAATACCGCAGCGGTCCTATGAGCGGCTGGAAGATCGCCTTGATGAACGCCAAACTCAAGGATGGCTGCGAACTCACCGTAGGCTCTCCCGGCACCAGAACTAACGTAATTGAGCTGAAAGAATCAGACGGCATCAATGAGCAGGCGATCATCAAGTTTAATCGCGATCACTTCACCCTTATAAATATGGGAGAGGATCTCAACAACGTTAAGGTCAACCGACGCCCGGTGAGCTTAGATGAGATCAATTTGCTCACTGGCGATGAATTGAGCTTCGGTGAGACCACTTTGGTGTTCCGCGAACGAGCGGTAAGTGAAGTGTTGGCCTCCTACTCTCTGGAGCTAGCCGATGGTGTGGAGACCGATTTGGGCAAGAAATTTGTGCTCAGTCATCAGTGTTCCACCATCGGGCGCGACCGCAAGGCGGATATCTCCTTGACCGATCAGGAAGTCAGCCGCAATCACTGCACCTTGACATGGCGCGGCGACAGATTCTTCCTGCAACAGCGCTCCAACACCGATCCTACCTTCATAAACGGTGACCGTCTGCACGTAGGAGCGGAGAAGCCCATCACCACAGAGGATCAGATTAAGATTTCTAGCCGCACCATTTTGAAACTGGTGCACCACCCGGTCTAGTGGAAAGATCTTTTTCAGAGGTTAAACATGGATAACGTAACTGCCAGAGGAGCCGCTTTGCAAGCTCCGAGTTATGATTACGCAAATTTGAGCTTAGAGGATAAGGCAGCTCAACTGATCATGATCGATTTACCCGATCAGGAGCTGAGCAACTTGAGCGCTGAGCACTTGCGATCCTATGCTTGGAACGGAGTGATCCTATTTGCCAAAAACGTGCGTGATCGTCAACAGGTAGGGCAGCTTATTGGAGATATCCATAAAAACGCTAAACAGGCAGCCTTTATAGCGGTAGATCAAGAGGGCGGTTTGGTAGATCGCTTCCGTTTTCCCGAACTTAACCTCTCCCCCGGCGCCCGAGCGCTGGCCGTGAGCGAAAGCACCGACGATGTTTACACCGCTTATCGGATTATGGGTGAAGAATTGCACGATATGGGCATACACATCGACTTTGCCCCCTGTTTAGATGTAAATAACAACATCCATAATCCCATAATAGGAGTGCGTTCCTTCGGCGAAGATCCCCATAAGGTAGCCGAACTGGGACGGGCAGCCATAAAGGGCCTGCGAGCGGGTGGTGTCATTCCTACCGCCAAACACTTTCCAGGCCATGGCAATACCGATACCGATTCTCACCTGGCTCTGCCCACCATTAAGGAGAGCTACGAGGAACTGGAAAAGATCGAGTTGGTACCATTTAAAGCGGCTTTGGAGGAGCAAGTTGAGGCCATTATGACGGCCCACATCGTTTTTCCCGCCCTGGATAATCAACTTCCAGCCACACTCTCCAAAACCGTGCTAACCGATCTGCTGCGCCACCGTCTGGGCTTTGAAGGGCTTATCGTCACCGATTCTCTGGCTATGAAATCTATTGCCAACACCTGGGGATTTGGTGAAGCAACGGTAAGATCGGTGGAGGCTGGAGCCGATTTAATTTTGGCCTTAGGCCCCTTTGAGCAACAACTAGAATCCCTTGCGGCCTTAGTTAAGGCTGTTAAGGAAGGCCGAATAAGCGAAGCCAGGCTGGATCAATCTTTGGCAAGAATCGCCACCCTGCGCAACAAATTCCCAGCTTTCCCGCAAGCGGAGCTGAGCAAGCTGGCCGAGCACCGGCAACTCATGAGCGAAATCGTCAAAAAGACGGGCGTAATTTTGCGCAACCGGGCCGGACTTCTGCCCTTACGGCTCCCCGATGGAGCCAGAGTGGCCGTAGTCTCTCCCGATCTTCTGCCTCAAAGCCCCTTGGGTGAGGTTTCCAAATCGCTCAATTTGGCGCCACTTTTGACAAAATACGGAATAGAGGCTAAGGAATTTAAATTTAACACCGCTACGTTCGGTCCACCCCTCAATCAGTTGCTGCGCGAATTAAACGGGTTTGACTGCGTAATTTTAGCCCTTTATGCCAGAGGAAAGCTCAGCGATTCCCAGAGGGAACTGGCCCAAGAGCTTCCCAAAGTTTGTCCAAAAAACGTTATTTTAGCCTTGTCCAGTCCTTATTTAGATATAGACAACGACACTGTAATAACTTCTTATAACTACAGCCAAGCTTCTTTGGAAGCAGCCTTGGCCAAGCTGTTTTAGAGCTTCCCATTCAGCGTTACGTTCATTTCAAAACACGGACGTAGGCCGCAACATGGTCTGTAGCAATAAAAGCGCAGGCGCTGGTTACGATATTACCAGCGCCTTTTGTTGTGCTTTTTTCAAAAGCTAACCGCACTGCTCCCCCACAGTTTTGCACCCAACGAGTTAAAATGCTACCTTAGCTCGGCTGGCAATTCGCCTATAGGCAGGGTGGTAACGTATATAGTGGCAGTCATAACATTTTTATCATCCTTCTCCTGGCAGTAGATCCGAGCTCCGGTGTTGTCCATAGATGGAGCGTAGTAAACGGCAGTGCGTTGACCGGTCACTTCTAGCTTTCCCTTGCCCTCCATGCCCCATTTGAAACTCTTTCTGGGAGCAACCAGAGGAGTGCGTTCTTGAGCCTTGTCGCCTTCGGGTAAATTGTAGCGACTGTGAACGCGCCTAATAGCATTCTCTCGACCAGCCTGCACGGTATCTATGGAAAGCTCTATCTTTTCTCCAGGCTTTAAAACACAGGTAGAGGGCACAATTTTAAAAAGCGGCATGGAGGTATCTACCTTGAAAGGCTCTAAGGCACTGAAACCTTGCGGCTTGGTCTGATCGCCCCTCAGAACGCGCATACGATCTTTGTAATCTACATTGGCCTCCATGCCTCCGTAGTAAACAAAGAAATTATCCAAATAGGGCTTAGCAACCAAGTTGCCCACTTCATCTGAAGCGGCAGCACAGAATCGATAGATGCCGGTTCTTAACTCGCGCATGTCGATCGTGCGTATTCCGTTGGCCCCCTCCAAATACCAGACCTTCTCAGCCTGGTCTCCTTCCCCGGGAAGCTCCGGTATATGAAATGCCCAAAGCAACAGACCACTCCCTCGCACCGGCCGTACATCGTAACGGACATGTATTTTGGCAAATTTTTCGATATAGAGGCTCCTGGATTGGCTATCTAAGAAATAACGTGGCGTTATCCAGCTCAGATTAGGATCGTTGAATGCGTTATTCAAGCTACTCATATTCTGAAGATAACCGGGCACACCGGTAACAACTCGAACATTCTTGGGCGTGTAAGGCACACTGAGCCTCTTGCCAGAACTACTTGAAGTTTTCACCGGCTCTGACGACGGCGCCACCTCTGCGGTAGTTTCTTGATTTTGGACTGCATCAGTTACCTGGTGGGTTACTGATGGGGCGGGATCGCCCAGAATTCCCGAATCGTACTGCCTTCCCTGGCTATCCGTTACTGGCAGAAGCGGCGAAACTGGCTCGTAGAAGTCCTCCACCGGGTCTGCGCCGCTGTTATCCTGCTGTTCAGCCGTAGGCTCGGCCACGGAGATATTTTTCGTATATTGGCCATTTCCAGGCGAAGCTTTAGGCGCCGAGGTTGATGTAGCGGTATCTGTCGTAGCCGACTTAGAGGCCTTTTTTTTAGGGGCAGGCTCGGTTGTAGAGGCTGGCTTAGCTCCACTCTTTTTGCCGTATTCACCCGCCTTCGGATAACTTTTCGAGCCTTCGTAATGGCCGGACTTGGGATAAGCCGGTTGCCCTTTCTGAGACCAGCCGACCTCTGCCAAACCTACCCAACCCAACGTAAGCCAAAATATCAACGCTAACGCAATTTTTAATCTAGTCATAACTCGGTCTTTTTTCATAAACCGTCCTTCAAGTTCCCGCTCAATTTTCCAAATCTACCAACAAAAAACATAGGCAGGGATTCAGCCTCCCCAAATCGATTTCCGAATAAAACCTTCAAACCTAAAAGAGGTGCGTTAATGGAAGTATATTTAGCCCAACCACGAGGCTTCTGCGCCGGAGTAGACCGGGCCATCTCCATAGTAAACATGGCCCTGCAGAAATTTCATGCGCCAGTCTACGTGCGCCACGAAATTGTCCACAACCATCATGTCGTTAAAGAGCTTCGAGAGAAAGGCGCTATCTTCATAGATAACCTTGAAGAAATTCCCACCGGTGCCGTAACTATTTTTTCCGCTCACGGTGTCTCTCCCGCCGTCAGACAGGAGGCGGCCGAGCGAAATCTACGCATCATTGATGCCACCTGCCCTCTAGTGACCAAAGTCCACACCGAAGCTAAGCGTTATACCAAAAAGGGCTGTCACATTCTGCTTTTAGGCCACCGCAACCATGTGGAAGTAGAAGGTACCATGGGTGAAGCTCCCAACAATATCAACCTTATAGAAAACTTAGCTGATCTAGAGAAGCTGAATATCCCTCCCGAGCAACCCATCGCCATCCTCACTCAGACCACCCTGGCGGTAGATGACACCCAAATTATAATAGAAGCCATCAAAAAACGCTTCCCCAATGTTATCCAACCTCAATCCAAGGATATCTGTTTTGCTACCACCAACAGACAGAAGGCAGTTAAAGAGCTGGCCAAAACCTGCGACCTTATCCTTGTGGTCGGCTCCCCCACCTCCTCTAACTCAAACCGTCTGGCCGAAGTAGCTAGAAGCCGGGGCGTGAAATCCCTTCTGATCGACGATGTTACCGAGCTAAATAGCCAGGACCTGCAAAACGTGCAGAAGCTGGGAATTACCGCCGGCGCCTCCGCACCAGAATTTGTGGTGCAGAACCTTTTGAACTGGCTGAGAAAGCATTACCCTACCGAAATCCACACCATAGACGTGGGCTCCGAAGAAGCTAGCTTCAGCATAGCCAAGAATCTGCTCAGCCCTGAGCTTCTGTAGCACAGGCAGTGGATAGCCGCCTCCAGAGCCTACGGTTTTAACTGAGGGCGATCCATACCGCTCGGTTTTTACTTTACATAACCGGCCTTATTAAAGGGCGTAGCAAACCTAAGACAGTTCTGCCTTTCCAGCCTTCTGCAAGGCCAAAGCCAGTGCGGAGAACTCCTGCATAGTAAGTTGTTCGGGCCTCCTGTTCCCAGGTATCTGAGCTAACTCTAAGGCTAGCTCCAGATCGGCACCCATGGAGGCCGCTAACCCGCTCAGCGATTTGCGCAGAGTTTTGCGGCGCATGTTGAAGGCGGCCCGGGTGACCCGCAAAAACAGTTTGTCTGGTGCTTCCACAATAGGGTGCCTGTAAATATCCAAGGCAACCACGCTGGAATCGACCTGCGGAGGCGGGTTAAAGGAGCCCGGTTTAACATTAAAAAGTATACTGGGCCGGGCGTAATAGTTTACAAAATAGCTGAAAGCACCACTGTCTCGACAAGCCAAGCTCTGTATACGCAGGGCCACTTCCTTCTGCACCATAACAATCATACGCCCAATGTAGTGGCGGCCTTGGTTGAGCAGCTTCTCGATAATCGGCGTAGTTATGTAATAGGGCAGGTTGGCTACCACCTTCCACGGCTTAACCGGGCTAACGGTCGGACTTTCCTTTGCATCGCTCGGCCCTTCAAAGCTTTCAGCCTCAAATATCTCCCGTTCAGCAGGGCCTTCCGCCGCCACCGCTACCCCTTGTTTCTGCAGGGCCTTCGAACAACACAACCTCTGGTCGTCTAGGCATGGTGCTTTTCCCAGCAGTTCCTCCAAGTCCACCTGCAAAAAATCACCCTCAATCACCTGTAAGTTATCCAATTTAGGTAGCCGGATGGCCAGTTCATGATCTAGCTCGACAGCCTTAACCAACCGCACCCGCTTAGCCATCTCCAACGTTATCGCTCCCCGCCCTGGGCCGATCTCCAGAACTTGGTCATCTTCATGTAAATCAGCCGCCTCAAGTATCTTGGCCACAACGCTACGGTTAACCAAAAAGTGCTGTCCTATTGCCATTCAAATACTGCATCCTCTCCCCCCATTGTTGCGCCATTCCGTTAAGCTTACGCTGAAAGTTTGGGGGAATTTATGTGCGTTACGTTAAAGTACGCGAGCAAGTCACATTCTACCAGAATGCTTTCAAAACAGGCAAGTTCTTCCAGGGAGGAAAATATTTTTGTCTCAGAGCATACAAACACCTGAGGGCCATCCCGGTCCGGCCGCATCTGTTGCCAGTTCCGCTTTAAGCCCTATGGCGGCTTTTTCTGCCCGCCATCAAACTCTCCCGGCAGGCGACCTTAAAAGCAAGCTAATCAAGGGCCTAGCCATAGGGGCGGGACTTCTAACCTTGGCCTGTAGTGCCAATTTTTGGCTAGCCGACAACTACTTCGGCTCACCTGCGGCTGCCCCCGCGAATCAGGTGGGCACAGGTTACGCCCAGGAATTGAAGGAAGCCGACAACGAAGGCGAGGTCTTAGTTGTTGCCGACCTTCAAGACGGCACAACCTACGAAGAGGCTCAGGCTTTGGCCGAGCGCTACAACCTAGACTTCAAGTACAACTCTCCCTATTCTGGCGGGAACGCCCTCTTTGTCACCTCAATAAAGGCCAAGGATCTAGATTCTACCCTACAGAAACTGGCCCAGGAGCCTCTGGTTGAAGCGGCTGAGCCAAATTACGTTTACAAACTTACTCCGCCCGCAACCGATTCCAAGACTAATTCTGATTCTCCGCTCAAAGCTTCAGGTGCTGTTTTTGATATCCCCAACCAGCCCAACGATCCACTCTACAAGTATCAATGGAATTTCCAGATGCTCAACGTACCCCAAGCTTGGACTTGGTCGCGCGGACGCGGCGCTGTTGCGGCTGTGATAGATACTGGCGTAGCCTGGCAGGCAGCTGAAGACCGCCCCGCCATGGAAGATCTTGCTCAAACAAAAATTGTCAAGGGCTACGATTTCGTAAACCACAATGATCTAGCTTTAGATGATAACTGCCACGGTACCCACGTAGCTGGAACCATTGCCCAGTCCACCAACAATGAGCTAGGCGTAGCTGGCATTGCCAATGAAGCTGCTATCATGCCAATAAAAGTTTTAAGCGGCATGGGCTTTGGTAGCCTCTCCGACATTGCTGACGGCATCCGCTTTGCCGCCGACCGCGGCGCCAACGTTATCAACATGAGCCTGGGCGGCCCCATGGACTCGCACATTTTAGCCAACGCGGTCAAATATGCCAACAGAAAGGGCGTTCTCGTGGTCTGTGCCGCCGGCAACGAATCGAGAAACGAGCCTTCTTACCCCGCCGCCTACCGCGAAGCCATAGCAGTCTCCTCGGTGGACAGTCGCCAAGAAATAGCCTGGTATTCCAATTATGGCAAGCATATCGATATTGCCGCGCCTGGTGGCGATACCCGCCAAGACTACAATGGCGATGGCATGGTCGATGGCATCTGCCAGAATACCTTGAACCCTCAAGATGACACCGAGCAGGGTTACTACCCCTTCCAGGGCACCTCTATGGCCTCGCCCCACGTCGCCGGTGCCGCTACACTCCTGGCCGCTCAAGGAATTAACAATCCTAAGGCCATGCGTAGTATTCTCACAGGTAGCGCCGTAAAGCCCAACGTAAGTAATCCGAAGATCGGTTACGGTGCAGGCATAGTCAATGCCAACAAGGCAGTTAGAAGAGCCGGACTTCTCTACGGATTCGGTCGCCTCACCTGCGCCGTTCTGCTCTCCCTGTGGGCCCTGCAAACTTTGCTCAAGCGAAACAAGTTAGCCGACATGGTGCTGTTTAGCTCAACAGCTCTTGTAGGTTCCTGCGGTCTCTTCTTCTTGCCCCTGTTCACGCAACTGAATTTAGGACCCTTAACTGTTGGCATGCCATCCTGGGATCTCTACCTGTTGGGAGCCCGCGGCCACGGTAATCTGCTCTTCTACAGCGCCCTAATTCCTTCTTTATTGGCCTTTGCCGTCATGAACAAGCCGGCCTGGCGTTCTCTGGCCGCTGGTCTGTGCTGCGGCTTTGCCGGTGCCTTCCTCTTTGAAGCTATTTTCGGCAGCGTTTACCTGCGCCTTATCCCAGCCTCACTGCAGGGCTTGTGGCTGTGCTCCAACTGCTCCGTCCTGTTCCTTATGGGCCATGTTCTGGTAATGCCGGACGCCGCCCTTTTTGCAGCAGATTCAACAGATTCTGACGTCACGGCAGTTCCAACGGCCCCAAGTGTTCCCGAAGCTACAGCAACTTCCGAAGCTCCAATGACTTCCGAGGATCCGGTGGTTCCCAACAACTCAGATGCCGAATAAGTCCCATCCTCAAAGATAAGCTCTTTTCGGCAACAACCTTTAATCGAGTGGTAGGCTAGCCACTCTTTGACTAGCCTACCACTCACGCTGTCGTGCATACCGTTCAGTACAAAGTGGTTCTCAGCCCCCCGCAAACTCTCGGATAATGGCCTGCATTAGTATGACGCGGTTGACGCTCCCCATGCCTAGAGTCGGGGGATT
Source organism: uncultured bacterium (assembly GCA_900313515.1). Classification (GTDB taxonomy): domain Bacteria; phylum Vulcanimicrobiota; class Xenobia; order Xenobiales; family Xenobiaceae; genus Bruticola. The sequence continues at coordinate 9,829 of OMRK01000038.1, forward strand.
CTTGCTACCTGCCACTAGGCAGTAGGGAATGCTCCTGTTGGGTCATGGTGTGTAGGGAAAGGAAAAGGGCCAGCACTGACGCAACACACGGGGGGGGGAAACGGTGCTGACGCTATGCTGACCCCAAATGGTACCACGTGCGAGATTCGAACTCGCGATTTTCGCCGTGAGAGGGCGACGTCCTGAACCGCTAGACCAACGTGGCTTCCAACTGGCTGCCGAAGAAGGATTTGAACCCTCACGTACGGATCCAGAGTCCGCTGTCCTACCGTTAGACGATTCGGCAACTTATCCTCTCAAGAACCCCTGCCAGGACTCAACAGAAGCATCCCCCATCTCTCGAGAACGTACAAATTATATTCAGAGCAGGGGATTATGTCAAGCACCTTACAGCCATTGGGGAATTTTTTTTCAGAAAAAACATACCCAAAGCCGGCCCAATGGTGTAGAATACAGGGCGTTATGGAAAGAAGAGCTCATCCCAACTTAGCGCACAATCTTGTAAAACTTTTTTGTAGATACGCCCACTGGGGTCAATTATTCCTAAAAAGCCAGTCATCCCTGCTGGCCTTACTTTTCCTAATCTCCTGTGCCTTTGGGCCGGTCGCTGCTGCTCCAGTTGTCCCCCCCCACTCCACAACCTCCAACGCAGGAGTAGCCACCAAGCGACATCATACCGATTATTATACGGAAGTGCTCCCCAATGGCATGCGCTTAATTCTTAAGGAAAATCTGACCTCTCCCACCTGTTCCCTCAACATCTTCTGCAAGGTGGGCGGCTTCGAAGAAAATGCCGAGACTATGGGTATCTCTCACTTTTTCGAGCACCTATTTTTCCGAGGCACGCCAACCCTGACCGGCAGTCAGTTTAAACGCGCCATAGAAGCCCTGGGCGGACAAACCAACGCCAACACCGGCCGCGACTTTACCCATTACTTTATCAACCTGCCCTCCAAAAATGCGACCAAAGGCATGGAACTTCTGGCCGATGCTCTAAAGAATGCCGAACTCAGCCAAGAGGCCATCGATCAGGAACGCAATGCCGTTTTGGAAGAATACCGCATGGGCCTGGAGAGCCCCCCACGCATCTTAAATCAACTCCTAAGTGAAATGGCCTACGGTTCCCATCCCTATGCCCTACCCATTATCGGCACTGAAAGTACCATCCGCTCCTTCAACCGTCCCGATTTTCTAAAATTCCGTAGCACTTACATTTCACCCGAACGCATAACAGTTATTGTGGTAGGTGATTTCAAGCGCACCGATATGCTCCGCGTCCTTCATAACGAATTTGACTCTTTCCAGCGCCCCCAAAAACGCCTAATAAGCAATTTTGCCAACATCACCGCTCCCACCGGCGAGGTGCTCCAGGTCCAGGATGGTCGCGCTCCAATGAGCTTTGTCATGCTGGGCTTTGTGGGCCCCTCAGTGCACAATAAGCCAGACATCTACCAAGTGGATGTACTCTCTTTCCTGTTAGGTCTGGGCCATGGTTCCCTAATACAGCGGGAACTGGTTAGCAAGGGCCGCTCCCAGGATGCAGGCGTCCAATTCACCACTCAACGTTTTCCTAGCCTGATCACTCTCTACTCAATAGGCCGGATAGGCACTGAGGAGCAGATGAAAAAGGATCTTTTGAATACGGTCAGCCTGCTGCGCCAGGGTAAGTTCAGTGAGCGCGATCTGCGCCGGGCCAAAGCATTTCTGCGCAGCAATTACTCCTTTGCCTTGGAAACAAATGCAGGATTAGCCGAGAATTTGGGTTTTTACGCATCTATAGACGATGTAAGTTTTACTGATTCATACCTGGACTGTATCGACAAAGTGACCTCTCAGGACATTGTCAACATGGCGAAAAAATACATGTCCGGCGGTTACTACTGCGTTGAACTTAAAGGCAAAGAGAAGAAAAAAGCCCAGGCTGCAGAATAGCAAGCAGAGTGCAGGTTGATTGGCAAAGGAGTAGCAGAGAAATTGGATAATCGGCGCAGCAAAAATGGCGAAGGCCAGGCGCGTTCGCCCAAAAGTACAGGCAAGCCAAGTGGTCAGAAGGCCCCAAAGGACGCTCCTTTCTCTCTGGTTGAAGAATTGGAGAAAGCCAAACTGGATAAGGTCCGCACCTGGTATGTCGATGATTTTCTCCGCTACATTACCGTAGAGAGAAACTTAGCAGCCCGCACCATTAGGGAGTACGGAGATGATCTGAGAATTTTTTTCGATTACCTAAGTCCGCTTTTAGCCGATGGTTTAACTTTAGATTCCATCGATTCGCGGACTATAGGTGAGTTTTTAGCTTATTTGAGGATAGAGCACCATTACACTGCCCCTGCCCTAAACCGTAAAATTGCCTGTCTGAAAAGTTATTTCCACTTTTTAGAGCGTGATGGTCGCTTGAGCTCTTCCCCTATGGACATGATTTCCAGCGCCAAGGAGGGACGCCTACTTCCCAAAGTTTTAAATAGAAGCGACGTCCAACAACTTTTGAGTTACGCTCACAGCCAGTCGGATGGTTCCAACGACTGGAAAGCTTACCGCAACACGGCTATTTTGGAGCTCTTCTACGCTACCGGCATGCGTTTAGTAGAACTTACCGGTCTAAATCTTTCCGATCTGAATTTTGATGATTACAGCATTAGAGTGACCGGTAAGGGTAACAAGCAGCGCATAGTCTTCATGAATCAAGTTTCCGTGGATGCTTTGCACTCCTACCTGCACGTACGTCCCGCTACCCGTGATTCTGCCGTTTTTCTGAACCGCTTCTACAACCGCTTATCCCGCCGAGCCATAGAGATTATCTTCGAAAAGCTCAAGGAGGAAGCAGGAGTATTTAAAGACGCCTCGCCCCACACCATGCGCCACTCCTTTGCTACTCACATGCTTGAAGGCGGCGCCGATCTAGTTACCATAAAGGAACTGCTCGGCCATTCCAGCCTTTCCACAACCCAAATTTATACAAATCTGTCACGCACAAAAATGCGTGAGGTTTACGACAACAGCCATCCCAGGGAATAGAAACAATCTATCAAGAAGAATTATGGCATTATACAAACAAAGCAATAACGATATCTTGAAATTCCGGAGACCGGCTGCCAAGTTGGGGCAGAGGTTGCACCCTGGATGCTCTTTTAGGTGACATATGGGAATTGATTACATCAATTATAGTTTTGGGGAGCCAAATAAGGCTTCAGAACGTACTAAGCAAGAATTTGCCTGGGACATTCTTTCCTTTCTTATAGAAGGCAGATCCCCCATAGATCTAGCAGCCCTCACCGTCGAAGACCGTTCCCAGGCCCATCAGTTTTTGCTTAACTACGGTTACGACTACAACGATCAACAGGATCGCGCTGCCCTAGAAGAGATTTTTGCCGAAGCTATCCGTTTTATAAAGGCTAATTTCAGTCGCGGCCACAGTGCTAGACCGACTTTTTTCAGTATTCCAACCGAGATTGAACATGTCAACGATGTTCGCGATCTTCTCATTTGGGCTTCCGGATCGCGCACCACAGAACGCCAGGCCTGGTGCTGCGCAGTCCTGAGAGTTATGCATACCATCCACCACTTGGATAACACCCTGCGAGTGGAATTCTTTCCTGAGATCAAAAAGCAGATTTTAGATAAGTTTCGGGAAAATATCTTTGAGCGTAGCGATCACACCGTATGCCTAGGGAACGGTAGCGACACCATCCCACTGTGCGGCGTGTTTTACAAAGAAGAGAAAACTCGCGATAGCCTCATCTTGAAACTTTTGCACAAACCTAAAAATGTAGCAGAGAAGATCCATGACCGCTTGGGGGTCAAACTGGTAACCTGGAACCGCCTTGATGTTCTGCGGGTCCTCTATTACCTTTACAGCCACAACGTGATCATGTTTGCAAATCTTATACCTGGACGCAGCCGCAACAGTATTCTGGAGGTGGAGAAATGCGCTCAGCTTTTCCCCCAGCTCTTTGAGGTCGAAAAAATCAACGACCCTGCCGAACGTTCCCAACGTTTAGAGGAGCTTTCCAAAAATCTGTTGGGCCTATCTGCCCAGGCTGAAGACAAAATGTTGGAAGCTCGCAAAGGGTACAATCCCCTTTCCAGTTCCGATTATCAATCTTTGCAGTTTACCGTACAGGAATTAGTTAAACTGGAAAATCCCGGTTTTTTCAAGGCCAGGCGCATGCGCACCCGGCTGGAGAAATACCATCTGGGCCCCGATTTGGAAGGCCTGCTCCAAGAGTTGGAAGGGCCGGGTGCGGAACAGGAAATACGCATACTCTTCCCCTTAGAAGTCCAGATTATCGATAAAGAAAATTACCTGCAGAGCATCGAGGGTACGGCCTCTCACGATGCTTACAAGCAAAGACAGCAGGATCTGGCCTGCCTGCGCGTTCTGGCCGGTGTCTTTGCCTTGCACCCTGAGCTTAACCCGTTAAGCAAATCCAAAGTAACCCCCAGCCTAGCCCTGCCAGGTTTGGAATAAATTAGCAATTAGTAATTAACAATTAGGAATTAATAATTCGTAATGCTTAATGCGTAATTCGTAATTAGAAACGAGTAAATCAAGCGCGGGGCGTGTGGGCGTGAGCAGGTGGTGAACGAAACGCGAAAGAGTAATTAACAATTAGCAATGAAAACAGAAACTTAACGGCACCATTGTTGCTGTCGCGCGGTCTACTTGGATTTGCCAACCGCCCCGTTCCCTTCCTCGTGGTACTCTTTTTCAGTGTTGATATTCCAAAGGCTAGCTTTGCTTTTGGAACCGGTGATAATACTCTTCACCGCCTCAAAGCTAGTACACATAGAATGATCGATATTGTTGTACCTGTGTTGCCCATTGCGGCCCACGCAGAAAAGATTATCCAAAGAATTCAAATAATCTACCAGGGTATCAATTTCCGCATAAGTATCAAAGTAAGCCGGATAAGCCTTCTTGACTCGCTCCACATGCCAATCCAAGACATCGGTCTCCTTATCGATGAGCTTTAGAGTTACCATCTCCTTAACTCCAAGCTGAGCGAAGGCCTCGTCACTTAAATTCCACAGCTCATCACCCTCATTGCAGAAATACTCCAGTCCCATCCAGATGGTATGTTCCAGATCTTTAACCAGATAAGGCGACCAGTTGTTATAAATTTGCATACGCCCTAAACGGACAGTGCGGTCATGCACATAGATCCAATTATCGGGAACAATATTTCCGATCGTACGAATTTTAGTCTTATTCTTAAGATTCAAACGAGGAACGAGCACACCTACCGTCATATAATCGCGATAGACCAAACCCTTGGCTATGCGAGCTGGCTCGGCAGGCACATCGTTCATGCCGCCCAAGAGATCTTTTAAGGGCATAGATGAGATCACAAAATCGCCCTCTATAGAAATTTCCTGTCCGTTCTGCAGGTAGGTTACTCCCTTAATGCGGTTACCTTCCTTATTGATTTTTACCACCTTAGCCTTGGTAATGACCGTGCCGCCCAGTTTTTCAATTTCTTGAGCCGTTACCTCCCAGAGCTGACCTGGACCCAGCTTGGGATAGCTAAATTCGCCAATAAGTGAGGTTTCCACCTTACCGCCGCTGGTTCCCAGCATTTTGGTTAGAGCATTCTTGAGCACGGCCATAACGGAAACACCCTTAACCCTCTGCGCTCCCCAGGAAGGGTCGATCTGACTGGGATGCCTACCCCACAAATTTTCCGTATAATTTTCAAAGAACATGGAGTAAAGCTTGTACCCGAAGCGGTTTATATAGAAATCCTCCAGAGATTTCTCTTCCCTTTTAAAAAGCGCAGACTTCACGTAACTGAACCCAGCTTCTATGGTGGTACCCAAGCCCATATTCTTAAACGTATCAGCCTTTAATGTTATGGGGTAATCAAAAAAGCGACCATTAAAAAGTATGCGCGAGACCCTTTGACGTCGCAACATAACTCGATCGGTCTGCTCCGGATCGGGACCACCGACAGCGAGAGTAGCTTCTCTATTTAGGGCTATATCATCGCGCGATTTACAACCCTGCCTGGGCAACATTTTATCCCACCACTCGTTAACTTCCGGAACCTTGGAAAAGAAACGGTGGCCCCCCATATCCATGCGATTCCCCTTGTACTCAACCGTTCTGGAAATACCGCCAAACTGGGAAGATTCTTCAAGAACAGTCACCATGTAACCGCTACCCTTAGTGAGTAACTCATAGGCCGCAGTGAGCCCTGCCGGACCAGCCCCAATAACTATAACTCTCTGCACGGCAGCACCTCTCAATTCCAGACTTTTGACCTTCCCAGTCTGCTCAAGCCAAGCACCTAAAAATTCTGCACAACTTTGAAAGTTGCTATTTCACGCCATTTAAACAGCGCAGGGCGAAAAATATGCAATGGCCCCACCCCCCCACTCCCATAATTACATTAGTGCGCAACATTAACCTTCTTAAAACGGCCACCTTGTACGCTAGCAATTAGGAATGAGCAATTAACAATGAGGAATCAGCAGTTAGCAATGCGTAATTCGTAATTAGGAATTAAGCGTGGGGCGTATGGGCGTGGGCAGATGGTGAACGGAACGCGTAAGGGCGATTGCAATTAGCAATTCTTAATGCTTAATGCGTAATTCGTAATTAGAGCAGAAATAAGGTAATTCTTAATTAAGCATTACGAATTAAGAACTACGAATTAGGAATTAAGCGCGGACCGCCAGTGGACGGTCATCCTGGCCGTGCAACACGGAGCACGGCTTCAGACAACTTTTGCTGCCCGCGCCTGCCGCACGGCTCCCCTTGCAAGAGGCAACCCCCACAACCGAA
>OMRK01000255.1 GCA_900313515.1 uncultured bacterium
ATGCCCTGAAGCCAAGGCCATGATAAGAGCCGCCTGCAGAGGGGAGAGCGAAGGATTGAAGGCAGCGTTTTCCGCGTACCAGCCGCTGGCTTGCTGCCCGTCAGCAAATTCTAAGGCCACACCAGCGTTGCAGTGCGAATAAGGAGCGTAGGTCTGATTAGCCGCCCGCCAGGCAGCTTCGGTAAGAGCATCGCTTCCCTTGGGCAAGAGCAACGGTTCCTCCACCATTTCCAGCATACCGGCCTTAATACCCAAATCGTGAGGACCGAAAGAACGCGGCAGAAGGTTACCTAAATGGACAGCCTTACGCTCGGGAATCATAATTAAGAAATCGTTGGCACAAGCAAATTCATTAAGAAACTGACGGCAGCCACCGCATGGTTCCGAAGACACCGCCAGAGCTTCCATGCCTTTCTCACCGTGACACATAAGGTTGGTGGTACTGGACTGTTCACTGTGCACGGTCTGGGCTAAATTCTCCCCGCCGAACTCTATATTCATACCCAGATACAAATCGCCGCTCAGTCCCATGCAACAAGATCCAACCTGGAAGTGCGATACGGGAGTAACTGAAACGGCGAATTGGCGAGCTATAGGAATCAATTCTACCATAAGCTGAGCCTTGGAAATGTCCAGCTCTTTGGCCAGATGTTCGGCAACCTCGGCTTTTATGTGGAAGGGATACTCTGGAAGCATCTCTTTCAGCTTGGCAGTAATTTCCGGAGAAGGCTTAAACACATCGGTATTGCCTCCCAGGAGACCAGAAAAACTCATGCTGCGGCTCCTTATAGTTAAACTTGGGGGATCATTATAACACAGCCAACGGGCTTTGTGAAGCAAGAACGGCCAAAAATGCCTTGTTTTGGAGAAAATTGCCTAGTTCAGCTGCGCACAGGTAAAAGTACTGTAAAGACCGCTCCCTCATCCGGTTTGCTCACAACTTCAATGCTGCCTTTGTGAGCCTTAATAATATTTTCTGTTACACTCAACCCTAGGCCGACGCCGCCCAGACTTCGAGCCTTATTGCTGCTGCCTCTGAAAAAGCGCTCAAAAACATGGGGAAGATCGGCAGCAGTTATCCCTATACCGTTATCGGAAACTGTAACCTTAAATTTACGATCCTGACAACTGACCTCAACCTTAACGAATCCACCCCCCTTAACTCCCACAAAACGTACCGCATTATCTAAGATATTGATAAAAGCTTGGCGTATAAGCTTAGGATCGGCGGTAATCCAAGGCAATTCGCAGCCTACATTGAGTTCCATGGAAATATTCTTGCTTTCGGCTACCGGAACAAAGACGGCCAAACACTCCTTGAGCAATTCCTCTAAACGGAAGCGAACATTGTGAGGGCCAATTTCCTTGTTCTTAACTGCAGAATCCAAAGACATTACCAAACGTACCAAATTGTTAGCTTCATCGTTGATAATCTGCAAAAACCTACGCGTAACCTGGCTGTCCAGATAGGCCCCCTCTAAAAGAGTTTCCACAAAACCCTTGATAGTGGTGAGAGGAATAGAGATTTCCCGAGTTAAGGTAGCAAAAATATCGTCCAAGCCTTGCTCAATCTGACGTACACCAGTGACATCACGCAAGACGGCATACGCCCCCAAATTACGACCATGCTCAGAACGGACAGCCTGCATTCTCACCGCATACATGCGATCGGGCGGAAACAGCATGAGGCGCTGCACCGGCTGTGGATCGCTGTCTTTAACCTGGGCAATAAAAGTCCGCGAGAATTCACTCTTAGGCAAAGCATCCCAAATGCTGCGTCCCAAGACCTCTCGGGGATCTAAAGAAAAAATCCCCGCCGCAGCCTTATTAAAAATGCGAATGCCGCCCACCCTATCTACACCGATAACCCCATCCTCAAAACCGGCGATAAGGGCGTCGGAAAGTTGTCCTTCCACACGAGGAGGCATGCTGCTTATCCCTCTTTTTCCTAAACTATCTCCGCCATTCCAGCCTGCAGCCCAATGGCTCCGGTCAGAATAGTGCCTTGATCAATATGAATTGTATCAGTCCGCAGACTCGTCGTGCTGGAACTTGTAACCTATGCCATGCACAGTCTTCAGTTGTTTAGGACATGATGGATCGTCCTCTATCTTCTGACGCAGACGACGCATATGCACATCTACAGTGCGAGTATCCCCCAAATAATCGTACCCCCACAACTGCTCCAAAAGATAATCGCGCGTGAAAACCTTGCCGGGATTGGTGGCCATAAGACGTAGAAGATCAAACTCCTTGGGCTTGAGTTCTACCAACTCACCATTTTTGCGGACCTCATGCTTTACTAAATTAATGCTCAGATTATCGAAAGTAATTCCATCCTTTTCGTCGCCTCGATTGGAGGTGCGACGCAAAACCGCTTTAACTCTGGCCACCAACTCGCGCGGCGAAAATGGCTTAGGCACATAATCGTCCGCTCCCATCTCCAAGCCTAAGACCCTGTCTATTTCTTCACCTTTGGCCGTTACCATAATTATGGGAATATTACTCTCTTTGCGGATAGTGTTGGTAACATCGATACCAGTCACACCGCCGGGGAGCATAACATCCAGCAGAATAAGGTCTGGATGCTCGAGACGCGCTAACTTAATTGCTTCATTACCATCGGAGGCGCAAATAACTTCAAAACCTTGCTGCACTAGGTTATACTGCATAAGAGAGACGATATTGGGCTCATCGTCAACAACTAAAATCAATTCCTTAGCCATATCTGCGCAAGTACTCCCACTTCTAATCTGCCGGATAAATTTTTCTCAATTTAACTCAAGACAACACCACAGCTGTAGCCATACGCCCCGATACCCGCTTATCACGGCGGTAAGAGAAGCAAAGCTCCTCATGACACATCGAACATATTCCGCTTAAACAAATATTTTCTGACTTCACGCCGGCCTCATGCAAGGCGATCAAATTAGCCAACCACAAATCAACCTTATAACGGACCTCGGCCCCACTTCTATTAGCTAAAATCAATTCCTCCTCTGCGGAAATATCGGCAAAAGCCTGGCTAAAGCGTTGGGCGACCTCCACCCCTACCTCAAAGCAACAAGGTCCTATGGAGGGGCCGATCCCCACCTTAAGTTGAGTGGGATCGCTATCAAACTCTCTCTGCATAGCTTCCACAGTCACTCTACTTATGCGCTCCACCGTACCGCGCCAACCAGCATGAGCCAGGCCAACAGCCTTGTGAATGGGATCATAAATAAGCACGGGCACACAATCAGCTGTGGTAATCATCATGGGACAGTTAGGGCACGAAGTTATGCAGGCATCACCCAAGGTTAAGCCTGCCGTAGAATCGATTCCACCATCCTCGCTATCCGGCAGACTACTTTCTGGTTCGTTTGCCCCAGTAGAGCTTCCAGTCAAACCGGAGGCCTCACATGGCCCTTCTACCTTGACGACCTCAACACCATGCACCATGGAAAGTACAGCTCTCAAGGGAATATGTGAGGCGGCCGTTAGGCGACGGCGGTTTTCTTCAACATCCTGCGGGTTATCGTCGGTGGTAAAGCCTATATTTAGTCCCCGGTAGGATCCCTCACTTACACCGCCCAACCGAGTAGAAATGGCATGGGAAACATTAATGTGGGGAAACGTAAGGTAAACTAGCCGGAAAGGTTCAAAATACTTGGAACAAGCCTTACTCTCTAAACCGCTGCACTCTCCCTGGCTGGGGCAACGTTTACGCACCATCTCACGTGTTTCTAGAACAGCCCGCAACGGGTTGTCCCCTAAAAGCCTGCGATAGGCCTCATTGGCAAAGAGTTTCTCATCAACATAATTGTTGCCAACTATCTCCTGACTTGAGGCCAGAAGCGTATACTCCGCTTGTTCGTTCATATTATGTAAATTCTCTTTTCCCTACAGTTGAGCGGCAAGCCGTTCAGTCTCCTCTTTTTCGCGCAATAGACGTTCCTTATACCCGGCAGGCATAAGATGTTCCCATGGAAGCGGCGTTTCCATGGGTGAACGTTCTTCGTACAGCTCACGCTTGACATCTATGCCTTCTATTTCACAAGCTTTGAGCCAACCATTGAAAGATGGTTCATGGTACACTCTAGCTATAACTCGAGAAAACCGTCTATCGCCTCGCGCAAGAAGGGCCTGAACTACCGCCTCACGCGGCGATTCACCGCCAAAATCTACCCCACCTATGCGCCTAACCCCTTTTTCCAAATAGTGCAGAGAAGCCGAGGCGGCCTTGCGCCCCAAAACAGCCTGCCACTGGAAAGGCGTAAAAGGTTTGGGAATCAGTTGGCCGGTAGAAAGAGTAATTCGGCCTTGCCCACGTCCCAGTTTGATCTGCAGCTTACGCGTAGCTGCCGCCAAGTCTATTAAAGCCTGCAGGTGTTCCTCCTGCTCTCCCGGTAGCCCCACCATGGAGTACATGCGCAGATTGATTACACCGGCGGCAAAGGCCCGCTCAGCTGTCTCCAAATACTGCTGATCCGTGAAGCGCTTGTTAGCTACTCGGCGCAGAGCATCGGAACCAACCTCCGGCGCCAAGGTTATGGTTTTAGAACCAGAGGCGACCAAAGCCTTGAGCATACAATCCGGCAAACCGTCCACCCGCAGAGAGGAAAAAGATACCGAAATCCCGCGACTGATCAATATGTCACAGAGTTCCTCAATATGCGGATAGGTCCCCGCAGTGGCAGAGATTAAACCAACCCGGCCGGTATAGGCGGCCAACTCCTCCACGGCCTGCACGATTTTCTCCAACGGCTTCCAACGAATCTTGGGATAGGAGAAACCTACCGTGCAGAAGCGGCAGTTGAAAGCGCAACCCCGAGATATTTCTATAAGCCCAGAGCGACCCAGTTCGGTATTCTCGGTTAAAATTCTAGAATAAACGGACTCTTCGGCATAGGCCTGGGCCGAAAGGTGTAAACGCTTGATAGTATTCTGCGACCTATCAACCCTGTGACGGCAAGCCAGAAAACGCCCCTCCCCATCGTAAAAATCCTGCCAAAAACAGGGTATATAAGCTCCAGCCAAGGAAGCCAGAGCACTGAGAAGCCCCAGCTTATCCTGGCTTGCTGATTTTGCCCAATCAATGTAAAGGTTAACAAAATTAGGTAAAAATTCTTCGGCCTCACCCAGACAAAAGACATCAATAAAGTTGGCAATAGGCTCAGGGTTGAGCAAACTGACTGCCCCACCCGCCAAAATCAACGGCGCGTTATCTTTTTTAAGACGATCTTCCGTAAAAAGTGGAATACCAGCTAAATCCAGAATGGCGGCAATATTAACATAATCAGGTTCAAACGCTATCGTAAAAGCTACAACCTGGAATTCACTAACGGGCCGTTGAGTCTCCAGTGTAAAAAGGCGACGACCGCTTCTTCGGTAAAGTTCCATCTCCCGAGCAGAGGGCAGAAAAAAACGCTCGCAGGTAACCCCGGGAAGACTGTTGAGCAAAGTATACACAACCTGCAAACCCAAGTTGGACATACCTATCTCGTACGTGTTAGGGTATCCCAGAGCTACGCGCAAGCTACCGCCGGCCGATGGCCGCAACAAAACTGTCTCCGCCGCTTTGTATTCATCTGACTGCTTAATTAAATTCCAAGACACTACTTTGCAAGTGTACACCGTAAGGGTTACAGGAAGCAAGAGTGGAATCTGACCGGAACGAGCTTCAAAAAGGGCCAAGCAGACCAAATTTTTGCCTATTTGGGCAAGATAAATTTTTGGGAGGTCGAACTGGCCGGAGGTGGCTAGTTGATGGCTAGGCCAAGGTAACAGACTTTGGAACGCAGTGCTAGTACCAACAGCAACTGATACCGGGGTAAACCGGCAGACACATCACATGGAATAAAGAAGAGGAGGCATTTGGGAAGTGTCTAAAAAAAGAGGAATACGCGTAGGGCAAGCCATAGATTTCGGTACTTACCGGCAGGGACGCTTCTCTGCTAAGCTGGAACGCAAATTAGGTGAAGTAGAAAAGGAAGCAGCCGATTACACCCTGGCCCCCATCCGCTGGAGGGTCTTGCAGGTAATCCCCAGCCAAAATTCTGCCCTTTTAATAGCCAAAAAGTGTCTAGCCAGCCGAGTATTCCATGACAGCTCATCTTGCCCCACCTGGGAGAAGAGTGCTCTGCGTCTCTGGCTCAACAGTGAATTCTTTAAAGAAGCTTTCAGCCCCAAAGAGCAAGCCATGATTTTGGAGCACCAGGTGCCTAACGGTCCTGAGGAAGATTGTCGCCTCGGCAAGGACGGCGGCCCAGCCACCTCCGACCGTATTTTCCTTTTAAGTAGCCGGGAGGCCCGCGACTATTTTAAGGATGTTGTAGATCGGCGCTGTTCTCTAACACTGCTGGCTAAACATGAGGGTGCCTTAAGTGACCCGCAGGGCGACTGCTGCTGGTGGTTACGTTCCCCGGGCGAAAATCCAGACACTGTAAGCTTTGTGAGTTACGGCGGCAGCTACAGTTACGACAAAGAGGCTACTTTCCAGGGGATCTCCGTCCGTCCCGCCCTCTGGGTAAATTATCAGGAACTGGTTTAATTCGTCATGCCAGATTTTGATGCAGATCTCAACGATTTTCAGACAGCGGCCCGCCTCCTGCACACAGCCAGCGAGTTTGGCGCTATCATGGAGTTCGGTAGGTATCCCCAAGACAGCGATGGCGAAATTATGCCCATAAAATGGCTTATTCTGCATAAGAATGCTGGCCGAGTACTTCTTCTGTCCCAATGGGGATTAGATTCCATTCCCTTTTCTGACCGACAGGGCCAGAGCTCCTGGAGCCGTTGCAGCTTGCGTCGTTGGCTCAACAGTGATTTTTGTAGTCAGGCCTTCACCAATGCTGAGCTAAGCCGAATAGAAACCGTACGTCTGCACAACCCGGCTAATCCACTTTACGATACCGTACCCGATGCCGATACCGAAGATCGCATATTTCTGCTAAGCCCTCTAGATGTTGAGAATTATCTGGAGCGCCGCGATTATCGCCTCTGTATGGCTACCCCCTACGCTCAGCGCTGCGGCTCCGACATGTATGCTGGAGACGAGGAACGTTTCCCCGGCTTTTATGCCTGGTGGTGGCTGCGCTGGCCTGGGTATTACGGCAATGCCAGTTATATGTACAGCAGCGGCGATATTTTCAACGATTTCGCCGTCGACAACCAAGGCGGCACTGTCCGTCCGGCTCTGTGGCTGAAAAGGCAATAAACGGGCGGTTTGGGAGTGGACTAGATAGCAGAAACCGCCTCCACTGTCTTGCTATTTGCCCAGTCGCATTGCCGACCAACTCGGTACTGCCAACAGGCAGGCCGAGTTTTTGCTATTTCCAGCGGGCAGGAGTTCTCTATTGCCTGAGCAAAATTTTGCTCCATCATGCGTAAAGTTAATCGTTTTCTCTCTTGGGTACTAATTGCTGGATCAGCGGCTCTGTGTGCCGATATAGGCGCGGCCTCTTTAGATGCTTATTTATCAAACAATCCCAGCAGTATAGATATACCTGCCGCGCAGAAGGGTGTTAGGGCAGGGTTAAGTCAAGAAAACGCTCAGAGTATTCAAACTGCCTTCCGCCAGCCCGAGCCTCCCAAACCGACCAAACGGAAGAAAGTTAAAAAGCATGTAACTATCAGCAAAACCGAACCCGATGCTCCCCTGGATACGCGTGATGTTACCAAGGCTGCTATGCAGGGCACGATTGTGAGCGACAGCGTGCGGGCCATAATCCTGGAATTCAACGCCAACGATGTTGAAGTGATCAGCCAAGGCGAAATGGTCGGCAAATATCTTTTAGCTGAGGTAGCGCCCACATGGGCCCGCTTTGAAAATAGCAATGAGGAGCTCCTTTTCGTAGCCGACAGCATGAACTTGCAGTCCTCCGGCAACAATAGGAAGGCCGCCGGCCCGATTGTAAAGAAAAAGTCTACAGTTTCCGTAGACAACCCAGACGAACAACAGGACAGGGATGAGAATCTGCCTGAAGAGGCGCCTCCCGAAGAAATGCCTAAGGATAAAGTTAGCTTGGCTGAAGTGCGTGAGGCTTTAAATAACACGGCTTCTGTGGCTCAACAGCTGCGAGTAATTCCCCAAGAGCGAGATGGACTGCCCTTCGGCACCCGAATCAATTTTAGGGATGATACCAATCTTTTGGCTCGTATGGGAGTAAAGAATGGAGATGTATTGCTTTCCATAAATGGTATACCCACCCGCAATGCAGAAGAAATGTATCGCGGATACATGACTTTGCGCAATTCCACTTCCTTTGAATTCGTAGTGGACCGCGAGGGTAAACAGGAAACCATACGTTACACTCTGGAGCAATAACCGCTTAAAACCTTTTGATACGAGTATACAGCCCGCGCAGATATGCGAGCTTCGGCGCCTGCCGCGGGGAATGGAGTACGCTCCTAGACTGAATGAACGTCATACGACGCGGAGAGCTTAAGTGTTTCTAGCGACCTCCGCGCTCACATGGTTCTTAATAAAATCAAGTACGAAGTCGAAATCTTCTTTTTCGGTGTGAATCTCATTCACTGCCGGGTGATCCTTAACGAGTATGGCGTGCTCTCTGTGCTTCACCTCAACGCTCTGTACGGCTGAGAAACTGGAGGAGAGATCTGTTTCCGCGTATGCCAGGATTTCCGCTGCCGCAGTTTGGAAGTTTCCCGCCGCCGGATCGATAAATGAGGCTATAGCCTTCGTAACCTCATTCTTGTTTACACGGTGATCAAACTTAGTGCAGGTTATCCCTTCATCGTTCATTTCATAGAGTAGACAAAATTTTACAAACGATAAGGCTATAATATAACCCAGGAGCCCCAAAGCCAAAAACACACCAAACAAGTCGCCTTCACGCGACAGATGAGCAATTTGCCCAGGTTCCTTTATAAACTCCCACAGCATAAAAAGGACGAAGCTCATAAGTCCCCAAAAACCACCAATAATAAGTACTGAGGGCTTCCGGCTGATCTCATAAACCCAGCGATAGGTACCATCGGGGCAAAGAGTAATGTTAGAAGCAACTTTATGAGCGATCAGACTACCACCATTGGCCGAAATTGCCGTATGCTCTACAACCTGCTGCTTCGAAGCGACCCTATCGGCGCCCCACCCCTTGGATCGCTTAAGCTGAGCCCCACACTTAGCGCATAAAATAGAACTATCATCATTTTTGGCGCCGCACTTTGAACAAATCATAAACTTTATCCCTATAATTCTCTCACAGCCTGTATAGAACTCACTGGATATGATGGAAGAGCCGCTCCGGCATTATTTCCTCTAAGATCATTCGAGCAGGCCGCCCATGGGGGCAACTCTCCTGCAAGAATTGACAAATTACCGGAGAGAATTCGACTGATAAACGTGCTGCACACAGTGAAGCTAACCTAAATATCTCCAGCAGCCTCAGCGCTCACATGGTTCTTAATAAAATC
>OMRK01000190.1 GCA_900313515.1 uncultured bacterium
AGCGTTGATAATAGAAAACGATTAGTTTTTGATTGTGAGGATCTAACTTTGGATATTAAGGTCAGTACTAAGAGTATTGAGAACGTAGCTGAGCAAATCGATATCAGCGGTGAAATCGATGTTTATACCTCCCCCAAGGTTAAAGAGGCGGTCAATGCTTTAATAAGCGGTGGCGCTTACAATTTGATTGTAAACTTGGAGCAGGTACGCTACATAGACAGTACCGGCTTAGGCGTTTTGATTGGCGCCCTGAAGAAGGTTCGTGAGCACAACGGACACATCTTCTTGGTTTGTGTAGATCAGCAAATCAAGAAAGTGTTCACCATTACCGGCTTAGTGAAAATTTTCCGGATCTTTGATACCAACGAAGCAGCTATAGCAGCCTTCGGGGCTTCCGAACAGTAGTTGCCATTCCCGTCTTCAGCATGGCTTACGGCCCTGTGCGCCGGTTGCCATGCCTAAGCGAGGCTAGAAGAGCAGATTGTGGTTGGTTCTGCCGAGTTAGTTTTACGGGAGGACATTGCGCAACGATCTGTTGCAGTTCGGTTGGCGATACGTGGTGTTTTCCAGGAGATATTCGGTCGCCCAGTGAACTCGGGGGTGGAACGAGGGTAGCATTTTTCGTGTTCAACAGGCACGAAAGAAAGATTTGGCGAGGTAGTTTTCTGCATCATGGGTATGGCTTTTTTTCGCGTTCCCGCTAAACAGGACATGAGCGGCCTGCATGTTTTTTTCCTCTTGGACTGCTCAGATCCGGTGGTGGGGGTCATAAATAGCACGGTTGATGCCGTCAATGCAATGCTCCCTGAGTTGAGAAAAGTGACAGCTCATTATTCTAAAATGCATATGAAGGCCAGGGTGCTCTGCTTTTCGTCTGGTGCTTCCTTTTCTGCACCCCAGGCTGTAGATATCGACAAGTTTAGAGTAACCAACATTTTCCCGGGTGGCAGCAAGTGCGAGCTAGGTAAGGCTTTCGATATGCTCTACGATCAGCTCAAGCAGATTACCCCTGAATCTGGTGGACAACCTCCCTTCTTAGTGTTAATTTCTAATGGTCATCCCACCGATAATTACAAGGCAAGCCTGGAGCGCCTGCGCGAGTTACAGTCGTTCAGATGTGCTCGACGCATGGCCTTTGCCATAGGTCCTAATCCGAGCAGGAGAATGTTGGAAGAGTTTACCGGTCTAGAGATCAACGTCCGGGATATAGACAATTTGGATGCTATTCCCAGGGCTTTTGCTCCCGCTCCCTAGAATCTCACGATAAATTCCATTTGGAGGAAACGATGAAAAAGTACGTCTGCGAAGTTTGCGGTTGGGTTTACGACGAAGCTGTCGGTGATCCCGACAACGGTATTGCGCCCGGCACTAAGTTTGAAGATCTCCCTGAGGATTTTCTCTGCCCTATGTGCGGCGTGGGCAAAGAGCAGTTTGCCGAAGCCTAGAATAGCAGCAGTTACAGCCATTTGCCAAAACGTAGTCATATAGGTATTCCCGCGTCCCCCGACGCACAGTCTTTGCTTCAGAATGGGTCTAGCTCTGCTACCCGTGCGGTAACTGAGTCCACTTCTGGCGAATGCCGTGTGGAAGGGGACTCTTCGCGCCTGGCCATTATCGCCATAGTGGTAAGCCCCGCCGGTGGAAATAGTTCCATTGAAAAGTTGAATGGACTGCTCCACCAGTACAGCAACTATATAGTAGGGCGCATGGGGCTCCCCTACAAGCCTAAAAATGTAAATTTGGTGAGCGTGGCCCTGGATGCTCCAGGCGATAAGATCAACGCTCTTTCCGGACAAATAGGTCGTCTACCCGGTCTCAAAGTCAAGACGTTGTACGCCTAAATTTTAATTCTAATGAGAAAGCGGCACTGCGCTTCTAACTCAAAAGAGGTTTTTTTTATGTATAATCCAAGTTCTCACAAGGCTGCTGAGTTTATTGATCATGAAGAAGTTTTGGCTAGCCTAGCCTATGCCGAGGCCAATAAAGATAATTCGGCTCTGATCGAGCAAATTCTGAACAAGGCCGCTGAGCGCAAGGGGCTCAACCACCGCGAAGCCTCTGTGCTTTTGCTCTGCGATGATCCAGCAGTTGAAGCCAAAATCTTCGCTCTAGCGGAGCAGATCAAGAAAGATTTTTACGGCAACCGCATTGTTATCTTTGCCCCCCTCTACCTTTCCAATTACTGCGTAAACGGTTGCGTCTACTGTCCTTATCACCTTAAAAATAAGCATATCGTCCGCAAAAAGCTAAGCCAAGAAAACATTGTGCGCGAGGTAACCGCCCTTCAGGATATGGGCCATAAACGCCTGGCTCTGGAAGCGGGCGAGGATCCCGTCCATAATCCCATTGAATACATCCTGGATTGCATTAAGACGGTTTACTCCATTAAACACAAGAATGGGGCCATCCGCCGCGTCAATATAAATATTGCAGCTACAACGGTAGAAAATTACCGTCTTCTCAAGGAAGCCGGAATTGGAACCTATATCCTCTTCCAGGAGACCTACCACAAAGAAAGCTACGAGAAGCTGCACCCCACTGGTCCCAAGCACGACTACGCCTATCATACCGAGGCAATGGATCGAGCCATGCAGGGCGGTATTGACGATGTAGGTTTAGGTGTTCTTTTCGGGCTGGAGGGATACCGTTACGAATTTGCCGCGCTTTTGATGCACGCCGAGCACTTAGAAGCGGCTTTTGGGGTGGGCCCACATACTATCAGCATCCCCCGTGTTAAGCGTGCCGATGATATTGATCCCAACGCCTTCCAGAACGGAATTAGCGATGAAACCTTCGCTAAAATCTGCGCCTGCATCCGCATTTCCGTACCCTACACCGGAATGATTATTTCTACCCGAGAGGGCAAAAAGGTCAGAGAACGCCTTCTGCATTTAGGCATTTCCCAGCTGAGCGGCGCCTCTCGCACCAGTGTGGGTGGATATGCCGAAAAAGAAGCCGAAGACGATAACTCTGCCCAATTCGATGTCAGCGACCAACGCAGTCTAGATGAGGTGGTGCGCTGGCTTATGGAACTGGGCTACATTCCCAGTTTCTGCACCGCCTGTTACCGGGAGGGCCGCACCGGCGACCGCTTTATGGCTCTGTGCAAGAACAATCAGATTCTCAACTGCTGCCATCCCAATGCCCTGCTCACCCTCAAGGAATACTTGGAGGACTACGCCTCGCCCGAAACCCGTGCCATAGGCGAAGCCTTGATCGAGCGCGAGCTACCCAAAATCCCCAAAGATAAGGTGCGCCAAATTGCCACCGACCGCCTCGGCCTCATAGCCTCCGGTCAGCGCGATTTTAGATTTTAGGTGAAGCATAGCATGGTTAACGCCGATTTGAACGCCACTCCTTCGGCCAACAGAATCCATATCGGCTTCTTTGGTCGGCGCAATAGCGGTAAATCTTCGCTTATTAACGCTTTTACCGGCCAGGAAGTTTCCATTGTTTCCGCCCAAGCTGGCACTACCACCGATCCAGTGACTAAGCCCATGGAGATCAAGGGCCTGGGCCCCTGCGTGCTGATCGACACGGCCGGTTTCGACGATGTGGGAGTTCTGGGTGGGCAGCGCATTGCCAAAAGTAGGCTAACCGCCCAGAAAGCGGATATTGCAGTTATTTTGATATCCGTTGCCTACATTGCCCGCTCTTCCCAACCGCCCGATCTCAGCTTGGAAAAAGAGTGGGCCGACTATCTGGAAAGCCAGAATTGCCGCGTTCTTTGGGTTCTATCCCAAAGCGATGTGGTTGCGCCAGAAGTTCTTCCTCGTTTACGGGAAGTGGCTGCCAACTTGCTCCAGGATTCTCCCCTTTGCGTAAGTGTAAAGGAAAAGGAGAGTCTTGAGGCCTTCAAGGCGGCCCTTAAGGCTTCTCTTGCACCTACCGAAAGGCGCCACATTCTGGGAAACTTGGTTAAGCCCCGCGATCTGGTGGTTTTGGTGATGCCCCAGGATATTCAGGCTCCTCAAGGTCGGTTGATTTTACCTCAAGTGCAAACTATCCGTGAGCTTTTAGATCGCCGTTGCGTAGCTGTTGCCACTACTGCCGACGATTTTTCCGATACTTTAAAGGCCCTGGGCCGAAATCCCGATCTAATCGTAACCGACTCACAGGTGTTTGGCAAAGTTTACGCCGCGAAACCCGCGGAAGTCCCTTTGACCTCCTTTTCCGTGCTTTTTGCCAACTACAAGGGCGATCTCCCCTACTACCTGCAGGGTGCCGACAAGCTGGATGAGTTAACAGAAAAGGATCGCATCCTTATAGCCGAGTGTTGTAGCCACGCCCCCTTAAAAGAAGATATAGGCCGAGAAAAGTTGCCCCGCCTGTTACGTAAAAGATTAGGCGAAGGGATTGCCATAGATATTGTGAGCGGCCAGGACTTCCCCGAGGATTTAACTCCCTATTCCCTGATCATCCAATGCGGCGCCTGCATGTTCAACAGAAACTACGTGATCAATCGCATAAAGCGAGCCCAAGATCAGGGCGTGCCCATGTCCAATTACGGGGTAATTTTGGCCAAACTCAATGGAATCTTGGATCAGATTGCCTTAAACATGTAGCGCCCCTCGCTCTGTTACTTTAAGCGAACACCTGCCGCCT
>OMRK01000083.1 GCA_900313515.1 uncultured bacterium
CGCCCGCATTTGTGTGTCTTTTTAGTCATCTTCACCGGCTTCTATTTCATGTTTAACTGTCTTTTCGATGTCCTGCCTTTGCATATAAGGGACTGGGTGGACAGTACCGATGTAGTGGCCAGCGTATCGAATATCTTGAATGTGGAAAATCCTGTTGTCGGATTTATTATGATTTTGGATTCGACCAAAACCTACATTCAGCCGGAAGGCATGCTCAACCTCAACTGTGGCATGATTATGTTTACCTGTTTCTTCTTCGCCTGGGTATCCTCAAAAATGCGCATTTTGCGCAGTATTGCTCTGGGCACAGCCCTTTCTTCGCTCTCCATGTGCTTAATAGGCATTTCTCATATGGGCTGGTTCTGTTTGCTTTCCATTGCTGTGTTCAGTGTGGGTGAAATGCTTTCTAGCCCCAAGTTCAGCGAATTCGTCGGCACCCATCTAGCTTCGAGCGATAAAAAAGGTATGTATTTAGGGCTGGGACAGATGTCCTTTGCTGTGGGGTCAACCCTTGAGGGTTTGGTGGCTCCCCGGTTGTATGACACGTTGGGCTCCAAGGATACCTTCTCCCGCCAGATGATAGCGGAGCTTAACCTTTTGGATCCGCAGCAAATCGCTGCCATTAAGCCGGGTGAGGCTTTTAACCAGTTGATTCTTCTTAGCGGTCGCTCAGCCCAGGATCTCACCCAGTTTATGTATCACCATCACAATGTAGCCAGCATGTGGTATATTATGGCGGCCATAGGTTTTACCACTGCCGTTTTAATTTTAGTCTATTCCGCGTGGTGGAGTCGAACCGGACACAGTGCAGCTGTGGCCAAGACACCACAGGTAAGCGAGGCGCCTCAAGCGGGCGAGGAACATGGCGAGGCTAGTGCTGTAGACTGTGCGGTTAAGGACGAAGCGGAAGAAATTGCCGATGTCTCTAAAGATAATGCACCAAACGACAGTAAAGACAAGGATTGAGGCAGTGCACCTGGTGTTAAGTAAAGCTAAAGGCCAGGTGCCTGGGTTTGCTAGTTAATTGAGATAGAGCAGATAATAACCTATTTTTTTGTAGTTTTAGGAGGCTTGGGAAGTCGGAAGATATTTCCGCTTATGTATATATTATTTTTTGCTGCGATCATAATAATAGTGTTTCTGCTAGCTACAGCTGTGGCGGTGGCGGCCGAGTTCTCCATAGTTTCGGTAGATAAAGAGCACGTTAAATATCTAGCTAATAACAAGAAGGCTCCCTATCACCGATCGGCTTCTCGCCTTATGCCGCACCTTAGGGATAATTTTACGTTGGATCACTGCGTAGCTGCTTGCCAGATCGTTATCACAGCTGCCAGCTTGATCATAGGTGCTGTGGGTGAGAAGTATGTGGCTCAATTCTGTGTTCAGCCCTTGCAAGATCTTTGCGGCATAAGCCATGACAGTGCGGCTCATGTGACCAGGGTTACCTTGGTTATTCTCTTTACTTTACTGCAAGTGCTTTTGGGTGAGTTGATTCCTAAATCGATAGCCGCCCGCTACACCGATAAGTTGGCTCTTCTTTTGGTCTGGCCTGTAGATTTGACCATTAAACTTGCCGATCCGCTCATTCATCTTTTAAATGGATCTGGTCTGGTAGTTCTGCGCCTTTTAGGGTTTGATACCAAGGTTCAGCATAGCCACTCCAAAACGTTTAAGGACCTAATCAATATGGTCAATATCAGTGCAGAAGGTGGTTTCATAGATCAAGAAGACAGCCAACGCCTGACTTCTGCCTTAAAATTTCCTAACAAGCGGGTAGGAGATATTTTCGTACCTTATCCCAGTAGCCCAGTCAGCATCGGAAGCACTGAAAGTGGCAAGAACGGTGCCAGTAGTGAAATTGTTGGTAATAGCGACACTGTTGTTAACGTAAACTCCGCAGAGATTGTTAAACCTGCCGAGGCTTCCAGCGATTCCAGCGGCGATGGGGGCACCCAAGGCTTATTAACTAACCGGCATGAACGGGAAGATAAGTCGACGGCTAAAAAGGAAGCCCAGCAGATTCTGTCTCCAGGTTCGGTCACAGATAACTCAAAGGAACGTGTTTCCGTAAAGTCCAAGCAGGCCCAGAGCAGGTTGAATGTATCCCCAGAGTTGACCGCTGGCGGCTCCAATGAGCAGCTAAATACGATTCGTTTTGCCATAAGAGTGCGCGGTTCCGAGGCTTACGATTCCAAAGAACAGGCAAAAAATATTGAAGCTGGGAAAGCGACTGAGTCCAAAGAACAAAACAACAAGGTTAATCAGAGTGTTGGCACTGGTGAGGAACTTAAGCCGCATGAGTTGGTTTACCTGCGTGAATCGGATAGTGTGGCCCACATGCAGAATGTCTTCGACAAGAGCCCCTACAGCCGTTTGCCCGTCTACGGTTTGGGTCAGGAGTCGAGTCGAATTGTTGGCATTGTTCATATTAAGGATGTCTGCGTAGCCTTAGCGGAAGATCTATTTAATCAAGCTCTGCACAGGAGCGGTAAAAAGGACTTGAACGAGCTGAGCCTGCACGAGTTCGACGCTCTGTGCGCTGAGCGCGACAAGACTACCCAGGAACATATTGAACAAGAACGAGCCTTGGCTCTGGAACAGGCCGAGCAGAACGCCAAAAAAGAACTGTCTCTCCATCCCGAGCACCGCAAGGCCATAGAGCGCAAGCGCTACCGGGCGGCTAAGCTGGCTGAAAATATGGCCAACGATAAGGTAAACAGTGAAATTCTCTTCCCTCACGGCTTTATCAAGCGCGACATGATCGTCTTCTGTACCATGGATGATGAACTGGACGATGTTCGTGAAGAGCTCAATGACAAGTATGCTTCTATGGCTGTTGTTTTAGATAAAGACGAGAAGATTCTGGGTGTAGTTACCTTAGAGGATATTCTGGAGGTGCTTTTAGGTAATAATATTATTGACGAAGCCGATGTCAAGTATGCGGCCGCCGTTCGCAAGGAAGGCAAACGCAGAGCCGCCACTGGCGGGAAGACTACCGCCAAGATGAGCTCACACAAGGCAACGATTTCGGGTGGCGGCAATAAGGAGCCAGCCGAGCGTTCGGCCAAAAGGCATAGGGGGGGTGACCAATAGATGAGCGGATTTTACGATTTGTTGTTTCAGTTTGCGGTTATTGCCGTTCTCATTGGCATTAATGCCTTTTACGTGGGTGCAGAATTCGCTTTTCTGAGCCTTTCTAGCATTGAGCTGGATACTATCGTTAAGGAAGCTGAACGCAATGGTAAGCGCGTTCCGTGGGCCAGCGGTTTCCTGGCTATCAAGGCCGATGCCGGTAAAATGGATCATTATTTTACCGTCGTTCAGGTAGGGGTTACTTTTTCCAGTTTAGGCTTAGGTGTTTACAGTGAACATGCCATGGCCGGCGTATTCATGCAGCTTTTTAAGTACCTGGGCCTTGCCGCCCATGGCCTGGCCGCTCATGGTGCGGCAACCCTGATTTCGCTGGCCATTCTAACTTTTATCCACGTAGTATTGGGCGAGATGGTTCCCAAAACAGCAGCTCTCCATCTACCTACCAAGGCGGCGGCCTTTATTTACCGCCCCATGCAGATAAGCAATGTTATTTTGCATCCTGTGGCTGCCTTGCTAAATTCCTTAAATAACGTGGCTTTGCGCATGTTGGGTATTCAGATTCATCAGAATCTCAGCCATACCGTTTCTAAGGAAACGCTCAATCGGGTTTTAGAAAGTAGTATCGATGAGCGCGTAATCGACGATGAAGCCGGTGAGTGGGCCCAAGAGCTCCTTTCCTTCAATGACGTGATAGTGCGCAATGTTATGGTGCCTCGCACCGAAGTTATGGCTTTTGAAGGTAGTACCACCGTGGAGGAGGCTCTGCGCCAAATCCGGCAGTATCGCTGCAGTCGCTATCCCGTTTACGAAGATGATCTTGACGATACTAACAGCATGGTGCTGGTGCGTGATCTCTATCGGGCTATGCGTGACGGTCGCGGTAAGGATCAAGTGCGCCTGCACAGTCAGCCCTATCCCATTATCCATGAGTTGGTAACTTTGGAAGTGGCCTTTAAGGAAATGTGTGCTAAATCTGTACATATGGCGGCAGTGGTAGATGAAAAGGGTGGTATTGCCGGCATTGTCACCATGGAAGATTTGGTGGAAGAGGTAGTCGGTGAGGTCTATGATGAATTCGAAGAGGAGGAGCGTCCGCCGGTCAGCTTCGACTTAGGCTGCAATACCTGGGAAATTGAAGGCATTGTGGCGCTGGATGAGCTTTTGGAGCTCATGTCAGAAGCTCTGTCCGAATGTTTCAGTGATGGAATTATCCATGCTTTGGAGAACAAGTTTCGTCCCCAGTGCCGGAGTGAATTGCGCCGGGTTCTGGGAGCGGCTTTGATAGCTCAGATAGGTGAGCAGCGTCTAGATGAGCGTGTGGAGGAGCTTCTGCAGGAAAAGGTAGATAGCTTTGAGCTTGACAATTGGATCGATGAACTTTGCGATCAGGCAGCTGAGCGCGAGATGGAACAGGTTGTTGATAAGCTGGATGACAGCTTAGAGGAGGAAGAGGCGGAAACTGTAGGCGGTTTGGTGATGTCGCTTTTGGGCAAGTTGCCCACACTGGATGACAAGGTGTGTTACCGAGACACTTTGGACTTCCGCGTTCTTGAAGTGAAGGAGCGAGCTCCAGCCTGGCTTGAAGTAAACGTATTAAATCCCGACAGAGTAGATGCCCTTTTTGATGATTTGGTGCAAAAGGTTATGGCTAAGTTACCTTAGCAGTTACCTAAGTTTGGGGATTGGTCAGCTTCTCAAGCCATTTAGCCCTTACTAGATTAGCCTAAAAAAATCCCGGGAGCAACTGCTCTTAAACCGGGATTTTTTACTATATAAACCAGTACCGTTACTAAGCTGCTTCAACCTCAAACTGGTTTACAACAAACCTCTCCAGACAACGTACGCCCTTCATCCACCATTGCTCTTTCAATTCTTCAGGACATACCAGAACGGTGTGCAACCCGCAGCATTTACCAGCCAAGACATCGGTAAAAAGTTGATCGCCTACCATAACGGTTTTTTCGGCCTCAAGGTCCAAGCTTTTTAAAGCCTTGCGGATACCCAGAGTTGAGGGCTTCAGAGCCTGCGGCACGAAAGGAATGCCCAGGCGCAGGGCCACTTCTTCCAAGCGTCGGGTGATGGCGTTGGAAACTATGCAGAGCTTGAAGCCTGCCGCTTTGGCCGCTTTAACCCAACGAATGATAGCCTTGGACAAGGAACTCTCATTCCACTTGACCAGTGTATTGTCAAAATCGAGGAGGATGCCCTCCACACCCAACCTTTTGAGGCTGGACAGGTTGATCTGCGTTACAGAAGTAACCTTAAAGCTGGGAGCTAATATTTCATTTAACATTACTTGCAGATTATAACGCCAAATTAATTAAATGACTAGTCAATTTGTTGGATAAATCATACTTGTTTTGTAAAATAAATATTACATTATCGATTATAAAGTTACGGATGGACAAACTTCGTTGAAGAAGACCTTCAGCAGATCATAGCATTCCTTCAAATTCTTAATCTCCATCCACTCGTCGGCCTGGTGGCAACGGTCTGGGTTGCCGGGGCCGAAATTTACGGTAGGGATGCCGTGAGCGGTCAGACGGGCCAAATCTGTCCAAGCCTGTTTGGGCTCAACTTTTAAGGCGCACCTATCGATCCAGGATTGAATGAAGGGATGGCTTATACAAACCTCACCAGGCGGGGCTACGTCGCGCACTCGAATTTTAGCCACATCTCCAACCAGTTTATTCAGCTCGGCTAAAGCATCGGCATCGGTTCGATTGGGTGCGTAACGAGAGTTAATATTCAACTCGAAGTGGTCGGGCACGACATTAGCAGCATTTTGGGTACGAGCCATGGTTGGACTCATAACCTCGTAAAAGGTTAGGCCGCTAACATTGACTTCTCGACGGGGCATATCCCGAAGCTTGGCCAGAAGGGGCAGAGCACGGAATATGGCATTCTGACCCTGCCAGGGCTTGGCCGAATGGGCTCGCTTCCCATCCACCGTAACTACCGCATGCAAACCACCCATACAACCGGCCATAATATTGTTATTGGTGGGTTCCATCACCAGGGCAAAATCCAGATGGGGAAGCAGAGGCATGACAGTGTGCAGGCCGTTGTCGACATCTGGACCTTCCTCGCAGTCGTAAAAAACGGCTACTACATTAGCGCCCAGTTGGCTGTACTCTGTGAGAAGGCCAAGCATGACGGCATCGCCGCTTTTCATGTCGGACGTGCCACAACCGTAGAGTTTATCTTCTTTGACGCCAACTGGTTGATTGGGATCGGCGGGTACGGTGTCTATGTGACCGAACAGGCCTATCACTGGACGCCCTTCCTGCTGGGGTGGACACACCATAATATTGTTACGGGTACGGCTGAAGGGCACACCTGGGAGATTACTCCGCAACCAGGTCTCTATGAAGTCGGCTACCTCTTTCTCCTGTTTGGTCGGGCTAGGGATCTCCACCAGTTTCTGAGTTAGAGCTAATAAGTCGATCATCTACTTTGCCTCTCCGAAATCGCGCAGGGCCTGATTTAAGCAGGTTTTACTATCGTTGCCCGATTCATGCCTGCCTATAATCAAGGCACAAGGCAGATCGTAGTTCCCGGCTGGGAATTGGCGTGTTCTGGTGCCAGGAATCACTATGGAATGAGCTGGTACATAACCCTTGTAGGTGATGGGCGTACTCTTAGTAACATCTATAATATGGGTCGAACCGGTGATGGTAACACCTGCGCCTATTACAGAATCCTCCTCAATTAAGGCCCCCTCCACAATTACGCTATTGGCCCCAATAAAACAGTTCTTCTCAACAATAACGGGACGGGCTCCAGCCGGCTCCAAAACACCGCCTATAACAACACCAGCGGAAAGGTGAACGTTTGCGCCAATCTGAGCGCAACTACCTACCACTGTCCAGGTATCAACCATAGTATCGACGTCTACGTAAGCGCCAATGTTAACATACCCAGCCATCAAAATAGAGCCAGGCGCCATAAAAGCACCGTATCGAACTGTACCCGGCGGCACATTCCTCACTTGGGCCGCTTCAAGCTGGGATTTGAGAGGAATCTTATCGCGGTACTGATAAGGTGCGGCTTCCCAGAGTTGCATGGAAGTCAGGCTAAAATAGAGCAGTATAGCTTCCTTAACCCAGGTATTGACCTGCCAGGAACCGTCTATCTTTTGAGCCACACGAACTTGCCCCTTGTCAAGGGCTTCTATAGTATTTAAAATCTCTTGCCGCGCCGCTTCTAACTTGCTACGATCGGCAAAAGCCTCAGAAATAATCTTCTTATCCATGCCGGGCCTGTTCTGCAATAATTGGGTGCACTCCTTGCTTTTAAAGGCGGGCTCCCTGGAGAATTTGACCTAACCCTGCTTGGATACCCCCGCCCAAGCACAAGAAAGGCCTAAAGGCAGGGGAGATCATCGTATCATCTGAGGTTCATTTAAGTGACAGCACAAACTCGCTTTGCGGAACAGGTTTGCGAACCTTACTAGGATATCACTCAAGCGCTCCAGCTTGTATTTTTGAGAATTAAGCCCTTGCCTGTACCGAACGCAGATTGTGTATCAAAAACTGCATGATCTCATCGGCAATGGGCAGAACTTTTTCTTCCAGAATGCGCACCAGTACCTTGTTGGTGTCGGTAAGGCGGTGCTCTTGGGCGTAAGCTATTATGGCCTCATCGGTCAGCCACTCCGAAGTTGGTATGTAGTAGCCTACCTCGATAAAGAAACGATCGCTCTTGCCAGCATCTTTGGAGGGACGGACGGTGAGATGACGTACGGCCTCACCGTGGGGGCCCTGTGACAAAATTTGGGAAACCTCTCTCTTGACCCGCTCTAAGGCATCGGTTTCCACAACTCTTTTATCGGTTACCTCTGAAGGATCCTTATCCTGATCGATACTTGCGTAAGGTGCGGAGAAGAGCAACAGGCTACCGACGCCGTCGTCGGCAGTCTCTGTTTTTTCAAAGGCAAAAGTTTTAGAGCTCTCTATATCCAGAAAGCGCAGGCCGCCCAATTTTGTGGGACTGCCCTGGGCCACGTAACGGCGAAATATCTGCGTTAAGATTACATCGATTTGACTAGCTATGCGGCTTAAATCAAGTTTAGTCTGCGTAGGCATTTTTATTGTTTTACCTCTAATCTTAAATAAACTCACCCCAATCTTCCCTCAAGAGCGCCCCGTATGGCGCTCAAGAGGAACAACGAGGGCATCTATTCCAATCAGGTCAAGGCCGCGCTGAATGTCGGTCGAGCAGGGGGAGTGAGGCCTTGAGAACTCACCACTTTCCTTAAATATCCAGCAGCTCTTTCAAGGTTTCCTTTAAGGTGTCCGGACTCTTGTCTATGGAAACAGCGCTGGTGTGCAAGGCTTTCATGGCGCCCTCAACATCTTTAAGGCCGTTTCCAGTAATTAAGGCTACCACTTTAGCCTCGGCAGGAATTAAATTTTCGGCTCTAGCTTTAATTAAACCGGCTATGGGGGTGGCGCCGGCCGGCTCGGCAAATACTCCAGCATTGGCCGCAAGTACGCCCTGAGCCCGCTTTATATCGTCATCTTCAACTACTATGAACTGACCCTGGGATTGGTGTACGCCTCGCAAGGCCAGAGAGGCAGCCCTTGGCAGACCTACACTTATGGAATCGGCATAGGTGTCAGCATCTGGCTCAGGGATGACCTTATCGTTGTTATTGAAAGCTTTGGCCAGCACTGAAGAACCACGGGCTTGTACGCCTATAAGTTTGGGCAGCTTATCGATAAGGCCAGCCCGCTTGAGATCTAAGAAGCCTTTGCCCAGGCCGCCGATAATGCAACCATCACCCACGGAAACGGCTACGTAATCGGGAACGCTGTACCCCATGTTCTCCCAAATTTCCAGAGCTGCGGTCTTTTTGCCCTCCAGAAGATAGGGATTGAATCCGGTGTTGCGGTTGTACCAGCCGAATTCTTGGGTCGCTTTCAAAGAGAGTTCAAAGGCATCGTCGTAGGTGCCGCGCACCGATAAAACTTGGGCGCCGAACATCAGCAGCTGAGCCACCTTGGCCTTCGGGGCTCTTTCGGGAACGAAAATAATGGTCTTTAGGCCCATGGAGGCACACATACCCGCCAGGGATGAAGCAGCATTGCCAGTAGAAGCGGCCGTAATAATGTCAAAATTCATTTCGCGAGCCGAGGCTGCGCATACGGCGCTGGCTCGATCCTTTAGCGAGCCGGTGGGATTGAGGCCGTCATCCTTAACGAAAAGGTTTGAATAACCTATGGCTTTGCCTAAACGTTGAGCTTTGTAGAACGGAGTCTGACCTACGCGCAG
>OMRK01000008.1 GCA_900313515.1 uncultured bacterium
GCCGCCAACTTGTTGGGTTTGGTGCCTGAGGATAACTATTCTCGGGGAAATTTTGACTTCGTAGAAAAGGCGTTTGAGGCCTTAGCCGCCTATCTTCGGTCCAAAGGGCATGACAGTGGCAAGATGCAGGAAAGCTGTCAGAAGTGGCGGGACAAGTATAACCGTTTTGGAGCCGGGCGCGGTCGTTCAGAAGTTGGACAGGCTGGACTTAAGCTCGGATCCGATATCTCTAAGGCAGAATCCAGCGGATCTAGAGCCACCAATTCATCTGAAGGAGCCAAACCCGTCAGTCCGGCTGAAGGCTGGGCCTGGGCTGCCTTGGAGGCGGCTGGAAACATTATTATCCCCGTTCTGCGCAAGCTTATTAGCGATTACAAGATGGAAGGTAGGCAAGTCAAGCTTATCGGTGGTGGTGGAGGCTGCGCGGCTATCGTGCCCTTTATGGCTACCCAGATGGAACTTCCTTTTGAACTGGCCCGTAAGGCTGAGGTTATTTCGGCCATCGGGGCGGCGTTGGCTATGGTGCGCGAGTCCCTAGAACGTAGCATAGTAAATCCCACCGCCGCCGATCTGCAAAATTTGCGCACTGAGGCGATGGAAGCGGTTTTGAAGATGGGGGCCGAGCCTGATAGCGTGGAAGTGAACATTGAGGTTGATGCTCAGAAAAATTTGGTTCGGGCGGTGGCTCAGGGGAGCATTGCCTTCTCTAATCAAGGCATTAACAATAAGCCGGTCTCTGAAACTGAACGTTTGAAAACGCTGGCAGCCGCGGGAATTCCAGGCTGTATCTACAAGCTTTTGGGCAGTACGGGTTTTTATTACCTTTACGAGGGGACGAATGAGCGCAAGGTCTTTTTTGGGCTTTTCCGCAAGCAGGAGCGTACCATATTTGTGACCGATCGCCAGGGCAGTGTGCGCTTGCAGTGTCCTGGAGCAGCTTTGGAGAAGGGAAAGAGTCAGAATTTGGTGGCCCTGTTGGACAGCGCTTTGCAGGAACATACTAGTTACGGTGATGCCGGAGCTTTGCTACCCTCTCTTTATGTCATTGGCGGCCATAAAATCTGCGATTTGACTTCTCTTGTAAGCAGAGAGCAGATTTTGGACTTGGCCAAAAGCGAGCTGGGCGATCTCAAGGAAGACGAGCAGGTGTTTGTTATTGTTGTGGCCGATTAGGCCGGGCCCGGTTTGTTAGATGGGAGGGGTACCGTTGCTTGATAAGGGGGGCGGGATGATTAGGCCAGGGTTGCGGTTGTTCAAGAAGAATTCCGGGACGCTGAGGCCGTGATTGGTGTTGTTTTAGAATGATTGCGAGATATTGAGGCTGGGAGAGTTGCTTATGAAGGGCTCCGAAATATAGAAGCCGTAAAACGCGCCTTGTGTGCGGTTTTGTCTTAGCTTAATTGGCCAGTTTAGAAAAAAACGAAAACCATTGATTTGGGAAAGGCGGTAGTTGCTTATGGGTCAGGGCTGGACTTGCTTTGTCTGTGGGCGGGTGAATGAGGTGACGGAACGTTATTGTCGTTGCGGGGCGGCTCGGCCTCGTTTGGCCAACGATTTTGCCGCCTGGACAGGCGATAATAATCAGGAATCAGCGGTGGTAAGCTCGGCTCAGGAGAGTCAGGAAATGGTCGTGCAAACCTCCATGCTAACCGGTTTAGCTGATCTGGTGCGCCAAGCGGCCAGTGGTAGCCTTTCACCGTCTGCCTTCGCCGAGAAAATGCGAACAGCGGCCAAACAGTTGGACAGCGTCTTTCTTTCAATTGCCCGCGATCTGGACAATACGCCCAGTGATGAGGATGATCAAGAGTATGTAGAGGCGGTAAAGACTGCCTTGAAAGATGCGGCAGCTCTTTTCCAGATTGCCTTGGCCCAATTGCAGAGATTTGGCAGTTCCCAGAATGTTCGGGATCTGCGGGTAGGTATGATGATAGCTGAGCGGGCCGAAGAGGCTTACCAGGCTACCGAAGAAGAGCTCAACAGGGATGCTCGTGGTTACAATTTGAGTGGAGCAACTGACATAGTACGCCGTTTAGCCGGTGAGGTTGTCGTGGGCAATTTGACTTTGGACGAATATCGCCAAACCTTAGATCAGGTCGAGAAAGCTAGTGGTCTCTGGCTGCAGAGAGGAGAGGCCAAGCTAAAATCCGCCTTTGCCGCAGCTCGGGCTTTCAGTGGACGTGGAGTTGGGCTTTCCCAGGAGGCGGGAACCCTTCTCGAGGAAGCCGCGCAAGCTCTGGCCAACGTTATTTTGGCCGTGCATACCCAGGAGGAAGCGGAGCGTGTTGCTCAGGGCTAACTGTTTGTTAATGGGATGTAACTTAAAGAACATTTATCTAGATAGCTGACTCGTTCGTTTGTATAATGTACGAGAGGTATTCTCGGATGTTTTTGCAGAAGGGACGGGGGGGAGTGCTACATCCTGTAGCGGTGTTGCTGTTTTGGTTAGCCAAACGTAGCGATTGGCGTTAGAATTTGTAAAGAAAATTAATCTGTTTTGTTAGTTTTTAATTATAAATGTAGCACAATGTAAGCGTGCAGTTGTTGTTTGCCGGAGTGGAGAACATGAATATTGGCAGTGTAAAAGATGCATTAGGAATGGCTGGAGTTGCCAAGTATGCCTATCAGGCTGGTAGGGTGGCTCAGGGAATGGGCTCCACCACCAAGGCAACTGTGGCGCTGGATTTGGTCTCCGGCGGTGTCAATGCTACCACGGCAACAGATGTCTGTCAGGCTCTTAAAGCCAGTTCTACGCTGGCCAAGGGTATAAGCGGCGGTACAAAAATTTCCAATCTGGGAAAGGTTGCGGAAGTTGCCGGCAAGGTTGCGCCGGTTGTTTCCAGAGGTGCGGCGGCTTTAGGTTGCGTTTTGGGCGGTATAGAAGTTGGTCGTGGAGTAAAAGCGGTTCACAATGGTGATAAGGAAAAAGGCACCAAGCAAATAGTTAGTGGTGCTTGCGATATTGTCACTCAGGCGGCTTTGGGAGTTTCCGCTAGTTGTTCTGCCTCGGTGGTGGGAGTTCCGGTGGCGGCTGTGGCCCTAGGTGTGGCCAGCGCGGCGCAGGCTGGGAAGTATATTTACAAGTATAAGGATCAGCTAGGTTCAGCTGCCAAAAAGGCTGGCCAGGGCGTAAGCAATGCCGCTCATTTTGTCGGCGGGAAGCTGGGTTCGCTGGCGGTGGGAGTGCGCAGTGGTGTGGCTGGTGCTGCCCAGAAAATTGGCGAAGGCGCCTGCCGGGTGGCCAAAGCCGCTGGTGCGGCTGTAGCTAAAGGTGCAGAAAGAATCGATAACGTTTTTAAAGGCAAAAAGTAGAAACTGTATCAACTTGCTTGATCGGGCTGGGGGGCTGTTTTTTGCAGGAGTGTTTGACTATTTCAGGAGCCTTCACTGGCTCCTGGTTTGTGTTAGGTGACTCAGTTAGAAATCTGTGCCTATTGGCCTGAGGTTGCCTTTGAGATAGCACAGTTATCGTTTGCAGTATCGTCTAGGTTTTCTAGATGTTAGAAATTATTGAGCGATGCGTAGCTCTAAATGTGTTGACACCCATGATAGCGGGATTTTAAATTATAAATTATAAGCGGTGTTTGGCTCTAAAAGTCTCGACAACCGGGGCTGTGGCTCTCAAGTTAGGAATTCTTGAACTATGTTTGGCTGTAGCGTTGGGTACTGCAGTGCAAATTTTTGATAAAGAAAGGTGTGGGCATGAAGCTTTTTGGAAATAACGGAAGAAAGTCCGGATTATTCCTGCTTTTGGGGATATTCTGCCTTTGTCTTTTCCTAGCCGGGCAAGGTTGGTGCCAAGGTATGAAGCCTCAGCCGGATGTGGTGGTTAACGGCATAGCTATTGCGCGTGATGATATTTTTGGAGATACTGGTAGCGATTTAGCCATTCAGGCCAGCCCTCTGTTCCGGGCTCTTGGAGCCAAGGTTAGCAAACACGGCAATCAACTGGAAGCTACCTGGAATCATGATCAACTGGTTTTGATGGTTGGCCGGCCCTACTGTGTTTACAATGGACAGAAGATTAGTTTGCAGGTGCCGCCTGGTCTTTACGATGATGATTTGGTGGTACAACTCCAAGAAATGTGCAATATTGTAAAGGCCCGGGTTGAGAAGAACGATCAGCGTGTGGCGGTTTGGAGTAATGAGCCGCCGTTAAATCAGGGTCAGGTAGTGGTGAACAATGTAGTTGGCGCTGGTGGAGCTTCTTTCAATACCGCATCTGCGCCGGGGGATATGTCCTCGCCGGTCAGTGCCAAGAGCTTGTATTTAACCCAGTTCCAAAACAATGGCGGTAACGTCTTGTCCAACAGCAGTGTCGCGTTGCCCACTTTCGGCCAGACGGCTACAAGCACTTACAACAGTTCTGCTCAGAGCTATCCCAGTTCCACCTCTAGTTATCCTGGAATGTCCACTTCTGGAACTCCTGCCGGTGGTTATGCCACCACTGCGGTAAGTGCTGGCAGTTTCAATCCCTCCGTAACTGGTGCCGGTGATTTTAATCCCATTGTTTCTGAGCCCGATGCGCTTAATAATACGGCCTTCCCCGAACCGGGCATGGGTGGGCTCTCCAGTAAAGATGCCAAGAGTTCTCCCTATGAGCGTCCGGTTGTTTCTGTAACTGATTTAGGTAGTCGTCAGGTGACCACTGCGACTCCGCGTACTATAAACGATCTTGTTCCTGTTATGGGTGTGGATGCTCTTAATTACCCGTACAGCCAGTCCGGAGTCAATTCCGGCAAGAACGAGAATGCGGCTGTCATCAGATACAGTCCAGCAAGCCCGGCAGCCGCAGAAGATGCCGCTGCCCTGGCTTATAGCAGTAGCTCGGTAAAAAATGGAAAGAGCAAAGAGCCCAAGCCGGCTAAGCCAGAACTGGTGAGCTTTGAGGTAGTGCGCCAGATGTCATTCCACCTCACCTCCTACGAGATGAAGGCTAAAATTAGGAACACTGGTGACTTGCCCTGTGATAAGCCTTTTATGGTTAAGCTTATGGTTGCCAGCAATTTTCGGCCCCAGGCTAACTGGGATTTGGTGGAAAACTATCTGATTACCCCCTTGGCTCCTGGTCAGGAGGTGGAAATTACCAAGCGGGCCGATGGTCACCAGTTCCCTTGCCTTATCGATACCATGGTAAAGTTCAAGGCAGTTGTGTTAGAGGAAGTGGTAAAGCCAGCTAACAATCCTAGCGGCCGTAATTGGCAGAATTCTAAAGATAAGTATACCAAAAAGTATTATCGCGATAGGTACCGCTCGACGGCTACCAATAGTGTCAAAGAAACCAGTTCTATGGAAAAGGAAATGCATTATTAA
>OMRK01000080.1 GCA_900313515.1 uncultured bacterium
CACACCGCCACTGGCACTTTTGAGCATGAACAATCCCAATATCAGCAGAATTGCCGTCACTATTATGACAGACGCATTAATATTGCCGCTACCAGGAGGATTCACACTAGTCCTGAGGCCCCCGTCTCCCGCTCCAACTCTACGCCTTCCCATGTCAACGCTATCTAATCTAGTATCAATGATGTCGCCCGCTACGTCCCCTACTAAATCAGAACTAAAATTGTCCACCAGCTCTACTCCTTACATTTCCGGCATTCATCTGCCATTCAAGATAAAACAGCTACCGTTTAAAAGGTAGCCGCTCTAAGGTGATATTTAATCTGCACAATCGTCATCATCCTCGCCACAGGCTTCATCTTCAGAGAGTTCATCGGATTCAGCATCGCAATCATCCTCATCTCCCTCTTCAAATTCATCCTCATCAAAATCCTCATGGTGACAGTGACAATGGCAATGAGCACAATCCTCATCTTCACACTCTTCGGAATCTTCCTCATAAAGGCAGCACTTTTCCAAAGCCTCACGTGGAGCCATGTCGACATCTAAGACCGCCAAGATGCCGGAGTAGTAATGGTTAACAGTCTCCAAAACGATCTGTATGGCTAAGTCCAGGCAGTCTTCCTCAACTTTGAAATCCTGATTAAGCAGAACGTTAATTTTATAGCTTAATACGCCTTCATCCAAATCCAAGTCAAAATTGCCCATCTCTATATCGCTGTTAGCGCGCAGAACAAATTCCGCCAGCTTGGCAATATTATTTTTGTCGGGCTTTAAGACACTCACCGCACAGAAAGTAATGCCACAATCACTGATGTAAAGAGAAAACTCTAAAGCAGTTCGTTCATCTCCCCGGTGAAGATGAACAGGAAAGGAAAAAACACCACTGTCCTCATCAAAAGCGTATTTATCCACCGCTCCATCTAAGAACTTGCGTACCGACTTAAAAACCTTCAAAATAGACTCGGCTTGTGAAGGCATACCACTCTCCTTTCCGGCTCTGCGGCCACTACGGCGGCTGCGATGACCTTAAAAAAGCTATCTAGCCAGGAAGCGCCCCCACGGGGCAACCTCCGCCCGTGACAGACCGACGGCAGGCCGCCCGCAGTCGAAGACAAACTACAGCAACTGTTTGACCTCTGCGGTAAAGTTCCCCCGCTCTACAAACGTACAGCACTTATTTTTAATAATAAGGGCCACATATGCTTAATAGACTGCAGCCCAAATTGCGCCTCACTCATCGTCCTTCTTAAGCACGGCCAAGAAAGCTTCCTGAGGGATATCAACGTTGCCAATGTGCTTCATACGCTTCTTGCCCTCTTTCTGCTTTTCCAGAAGCTTGCGCTTACGCGATATATCGCCACCGTAGCACTTAGCCAGAACATTCTTGCGCATGGCCTTAACCGTCTCTCGAGCCAAAATCCTACCGCCAAGGCAAGCTTGGATAGGTACTTCAAACATCTGGCGAGGGATAGCTTCCTTCAGACGCTCGGCCAAATCACGCCCGGCAGCGTAAGCTCTTTCTCGGTGAACAATAATGGAAAGGGCATCGACCTTGGCACCGTTGACCAAAACATCCAGACGCACCAAGTCCGATTCACGCGTACCATTCAACTCGTAATCAAAGGAAGCATAGCCACGGGTGCAGGATTTAAGTTTGTCGAAGAAATCGGTGATGATTTCGGCCAACGGCATCTCATAGTGGAGCATGGCCCGGCCTGGAGAAGGATATTCCATATTTATGAATATACCGCGCCGCCCCTGACACAGTTCCATAATTGACCCAACATACTCCTCAGGCACAATTATGGTAGCCGAAACGATAGGTTCTTCAATAACCAACTGCTGATCAGTTACAGGAAAGTCAGAAGGATTCTGAATAATTTTGGTAGTGTTGTCTTTGTAATGGACAGTGTAAATTACGCTGGGAGCAGTGGCGATAAGCTCCAAATTAAATTCACGTTCCAAGCGTTCCTGGACAATTTCCATATGGAGAAGTCCCAAGAAGCCACAGCGATAACCAAATCCCAGAGCCAGGGAGGTTTCCGGCTCCCAAACCAGGGCGGCATCATTCAACTTGAGCTTAGTTAAAGCATCACGCAAATTGTTGTAATCCAACGGATCGATAGGATAAAGACCACTGTAAACCATGGGGACAGCAGCACGGTAACCGGGCAACGGTTCGCTAGCCGGTTTGGTCGCCAACGTTAAGGTATCACCCACCTGCGTTTCCTCAATATTGCGGATCTGGGCCACCAGATAGCCAACATCTCCACACTTAAGGACCTCTACAGGACGTAGAGCCGGAGAGAAAATGCCCACCTCATCTACCAAATATTCCTTGCCGGTGCTCATCATGCGCACCGTATCTCCCTTGGTAACCTTACCATCGACAACCCGGAAGAAGGGCATTACACCGCGGTATTTATCGTAGCGGGAATCGAAAATAAGGGCACGGAGCGGCTCGTCTGGGGCACCCTTGGGAGCAGGAATGCGCTTCACGATAGCCTCCATAAGCTCGTCTATGCCGATATTTTGCTTAGCCGACACCAAAAGGGCATCTTCAGCAGGCAGAGCCAGAACTTCCTCAATCTCGTGAATAACCCGTTCTGGATCGGCCGACGGCAAATCGATTTTATTGATAACCGGTACTATTTCCAATCCCTGATCTAAAGCCAATTGATAATTGGCCAAGGTCTGGGCTTCCACGCCTTGAGTTGCATCTACAACCAAAAGAGCACCTTCGCAGGCTGCCAATGAGCGGGAGACCTCGTAGGTAAAATCCACGTGCCCGGGGGTATCCAAAAGGTTTAGCTGATAGGTTCGGCCATCTTGGGCCTCGTAGTTAACCGTAACCGGATGGGACTTGATGGTGATGCCACGCTCGCGTTCCAAGTCCATGGAATCCAAAACCTGATCCATCATCTCCCGCGCCTCTATGGCATGGGTGCGCTCCAAAATGCGATCGGCTAAAGTGGACTTGCCGTGATCTATATGCGCAATAATGCAAAAATTTCTAACTAGTTGCTGATCCATTTATTATCCGCCTGCTAAACCCCCGCCTTTTTAATCTGTTCTGCTTTTCTACCTACCCTCTGAAGTTTATCCATCTTAATCTAAAAAGATGGCTCCTCTACGGGCAGGACTGGTTCTTTTTTAGGCTCCAAAACTATCCCTCTTTCTGTTGACCAGCTATTTTTCGTTTTATTACGGCCCAGAAACGGCAAAGGGTAATTCAGTCAAGGACAAAAAAAAGACGGCGCCTCGCTCCCCTAGATCTGCCAATGCAGATCCAAGGAGAATACAGCACCGCCTTCTGTTCTGCCCGATCTTTATAAGTAGGCAACCACCGCCACCCACCCCTTCGATCCGAACCGAAACTACAAGCTACTTTACAGCCTCTTTGAGCTCCTTGCCTGGACGGAAAACGGGAACTCTTCTGGCGGGAATATCGATGATTTCTTTAGCATCCCCGCTGGCACCGGGACGACGACCCTTGCGGGCTTTGCGCTCTCTAATCTCAAAAGCTCCGAAAGGAATCAGGCGAACATTCTCACCTTTTTTGAGACGGTTAACAATGACCTTGAGCAAAGTGGAGACCAGCTCGCCGGCCTCTTTCTTGTTGAGCTTGGCTTCAGCAGCAAAATCAGCTACTATCTCTGCCTTGCCGACCTTGTTCTTTTTATCTTCTGCCATTTCATTCCTCGTTTCTTCTCAGCAGCTTTTTAAGAGGCGGCTGACAAACCAACCACAATAGCACCCGTTAACAGCCATATTCACCTCAAAATAGCGCCTAAAACAAAATATAAAACTAGCCCCTATGATCCCACTCAATTGGCTAAAAGTCAATACCTATATAAGCCTTAAAACGCGCATTTATCAAAAAAAAGCAGCAAAAATCTCATTATTGTTACCAATAACTCTTCCCTGAGCCGTAACCAGTGGTAATTTCTAGGCAGAAGCAGCCACCAGCAAGGGTTAAAACCAGCCGCCCAATATTTTGCATTAGACTACGCTTCATGCGCAGGTCGCGGCACAGACGCACAGCAACGCCTCAACTATGCGCCTCATTA
>OMRK01000111.1 GCA_900313515.1 uncultured bacterium
CTCTGGGCCGAGCTGTCGCCATTCCGTGTACCTTGTGCAGTTCGCAGCCAAGATGCCATTTTTCCTGCGTTATACAAAAACAGATACAGCGGATCGTCTAAGCTAAAGAACAGGGTCAAAGCCAATTGACATTGCCCATAACTTACGAGCGTGTTTACAAATTGAAGAATATAAATGGAATAGTTCCGAAGTTAGCGGTATTTCGAGCAGGAATCGTTTAACAAAATTCGTCGCAGCCGCTATAAGGAGGCGATTCAAATGACACAAAAACAAAAAAGACCTCCGATCAACTCGGAAGCCTCTTTTTTGGTGGGCACGAAAGGATTCGAACCTCTGTAGCGCGTCGCGCGTCAGATTTACAGTCTGATGCAATTGTCCACTCTGCCACGTACCCGTAACGCCGATTATATTACCTCAAAAGACCGTATTTGTCAAGCCCCACCGCCCATCAAGTGCTTCTTATGCAAAAAATAGCGGAGCCCCCCCCGCTCTGTTGTTTTCCCGCCATCCGTTATAAAAAGCACCCGATAGACAAAGTCAAAAAAAACTAGTGCCAATTGGCCGTAATATCGTTATGAGCGCCAGATTTAGCCTTCTCGATCAGGAGATCGGCCATCTTGCTGACCGCCCAAGGGAAATGAGCATCTTTCAGGGAGCGATAATCGAAATCGCAGACATAATTGGTAATGTCTATGGCATAGAGCACGTGATCTTTGATAGCAAACTCCAAAGCGTTCATATCGTAGCCTATAGCCGTATTAAACCTGATAGTGTACTCCTCAGCTGTGGCTAAATCGTTGGGATCTATACCGCTGCGATCTTGCACATACTCACCCTGGCCCATAGGACGAGGAATATAACGGATAGCTCGGGCATTGCTCCGACCTATGCTCAGACAACGAATGTAATCCTGCCAGGGTATGAACTCCTGCAGCGTCATGGTAAGGGTACCCGACTCAGAATAAGCACGGATGGCATCCTCTTTGCTGTAAATTTTATAAACGCTCTTCCATCCGCCGCCGAATGCGGGCTTCATAATGCACGGCAACCCTACTTCTGCCAACCGGGCCTCCCAGTCGATGGGCCACATGTTGCGCAGAGAACCAGCATTAATGTCAGCCGTGTAAGATAAGTTGGGCAACACAACCGTCTTGGGTACCGGAATACCCAAACGCTGAGCCAGGGCATAACCGAAGAACTTATCGTCCACATTCATCCAGAAGGGGTTGTTGACCACGTAAGTTCCCTGCAGGGAAGCCTGCTTGA
The DNA here is from genome assembly GCA_900313515.1 of uncultured bacterium. Taxonomy (GTDB): domain Bacteria; phylum Vulcanimicrobiota; class Xenobia; order Xenobiales; family Xenobiaceae; genus Bruticola. Next base: position 1,267 of record OMRK01000111.1, read on the forward strand.
GGTAAACCTGATAGTAAGGAACCTCATGGGAGATACGATCCAAAATAGCGCTGTAAGGACAAGGCTCACCGCAACTTGTACCACCCAAATGAATATACTCGGCGGCAACCCCACAATCGCGCTTGTTAATTTCTGCCAAAACACCATCGGGGAAGCTGTCTTCCCTGCCGCGCAAAATACCAACCTTCAACATACCCTCGTAGCCCTCCTTGGCTGACCTTAAAAAAATGAACCACCCGCCTAAAGATTAAGATCCTACGGGCGGAACATAATCAATTTTCACGACCGTTCACATAGCTTATAGCCCAGTTACGCACACCTAGATCCTTATCCTTCAAGGCTCTGTGCAAGAAACCAACGCCTTCGGTGGTAGCCCCCAGGCTGTAAGCCCGTCGGCGCAGGCTGGCATCAGGACTGGCCAAGCACAGCTCATAAATGCGCAAGCGCAGGCTGTTCTGAGCTTCTGAACGTTCCCGCATTTCCATCAAATCCAAAACACCTTGCAAAATGGGCTTAGTATCATTCCAGCACTCTATATTATCCAGAATGTGACGTATAACTTTGGTAGCATCCTCACCTATCCTTACCAAGCACGGAATAGCCATCCTGGCTAAAAAAGCTGGCGGCAGGGGCATTTCATAAAGGAAGCCCTTAGATATTTCATCAGATACATCCAACCCCATAGCCCACTGGCACAGCACCCGCCTGTCTGCGCTGTTGAAGGCCTTCATCTCCAACGAATGCTCCAAAGCTGCGCTACGTCCCTCCTCAGAGAGACAGTTGCTGAGCATAAGGCAAACCATAGCACAGATCCGATCGCTGCGGCTGAGCTCCTGCTTAATCAAAATAGCTTCCGTACAGAACAGACTATCCTTAACCCCTAGAGGCTCCTGTGAAGCTTCACGAGTTAAGTTCATAACCGTCTCTGGATTAGCTATCTCACAGCAGAAACTGCGAATGCGCTCCACAGTTATGGTCTCTCCAGCCTTTACGCACAGCCAAGCGAAAGCCAAAATACCACCGGGAGAGACCTGGATCAATTGGCTCAAGATCTGCCGTCGCACGTCATCTCCTATATTGCGGGCCTCATAAACTTCGCGAGCCAAAACGTCTCGGCAGTCCTGCTCAGTTAAGGGATCCTGGTCACCGTGAACCCCGCGCTTGGAACTACGGCGCAACCGCAAGCTAGTGCGTCTTTTAATAGGCTGTAAACCTGCACTGTAAAAAATATCGTCCAAAGAAAAATCCTCCCGATAGAGAACCTGGGAAATTGGCTCTACCCCCGCCCCCAGACTGTATGATCCTAAAACTCTTCCACTTCTCCACTTTGAACAAGCATAGCTAAAAACCTGCCAAAAGTCCATCTACGGAATCAAAACCAAAGGAGCCACTTCCCTAAATTAAGGGAAGCAGCCCCTAAGCGTGTAACCACGTCTTCAACCTATGCTCCTTAAGTCCAGTCCACAGCCCCTCCCCAAAGCAGGAGGTCTCCGTCCAATGGCCACACACCTTCCCCCCAAAGGAACGACCCCGAGCTTAAGTTACACGCATAAAGCAGGCAACAAAGCTCAGACCGCAAGTTTCCTCAAGCTCCCAAATAATCTCCGCCCAAACTTATGGCCAGATTATCTTCAGGAGAAAGCTGCTCGCTGATCATCGAGGGTACGCTGTGCCTCTGTTCGTAAACTCTGGCCGCGCCCTGGGTGCCTACACCCACATTGCGGTATTGGGACAAGCCCGTACCAGCCGGGATAAGCTTACCGATAATAACATTCTCCTTAAGACCGCGCAGGTGATCCAGACGTCCATGAATAGCCGCATCGGTCAAAACTTTGGTGGTCTCCTGGAAAGAGGCCGCCGACAAGAAGGAATCGGTCGCCAGAGAAGCCTTGGTAACTCCCAAGAGTACCGGCTCAAAGGTGACGAACTTCTTAAGTTGAGGCGCAGCCTCCTCTTCACCGAGTTCGGCAATCAGCTTGTCATTCTCAGCCCGAATTTCGTCATTAAAGTTCTCAACCTGCAGAACATCCTGCAAGCTACCCGGCAGCATGGTGCTGGAACCAGAGTCAGTTATACGCACCTTGCGCAACATTTGGCGCACAATAACCTCGATGTGCTTATCGCTGATATCCACGCCCTGACCACGGTACACCGTCTGAACCTGGTCAACAATGTAACGCTGCACTTCCTCAATGCCCTTGACGCGCAGAATGTCGTGTGGACTCATGAAGCCCTCAACCAAGACATCGCCGGCCACGACCTCATCGCCATCGTGCACGGTGAGCTGAGCTGAGTGGGGAACCAACTGCTCGAACTGAGCCTCCACCACTCCTTCGGGAGTTATCCTAGAAATAGTGACCTTCTTCTGGCCCTTCTCCTCGCCCAAAGTAACCGTACCGCTAATCTCGGCCAAATAGCCCAAGTTCTTGGGGCGCCTGGCCTCAAACAGTTCCTCTACACGCGGGAGACCTTGTACAATATCTTCCTGGGCCACACCACCGGTGTGGAAGGTTCTCAGGGTAAGCTGCGTACCAGGCTCACCGATGGACTGAGCAGCAACAATGCCCACAGTCTCGCCGATGTCCACTTCCTTGCCAGTAGCAAGGTTGCGACCATAGCACTTAGCACACACACCATGCTTGGCATGACATGTCATAACCGACCTGATCCTGAAGCCGGGTCTATGCCAGGTATGACGATCCTTAGGATCGACCTCAATAAAGCCGTCGGCGTCCACATCCTTGGAGACCCAGCGCTCAATGTCAGCCGCCTGATCTTCCTCAATGAAATCGCCACTGCTTATGTGGCAGGGACGGCCCTGCTTATCTTCATAGTCGAGATCCTGAGCTGAGTAGCGACCGGTGAGACGCTCGGCCAAACGCACCTTAACATCGTTGCCGTTAACTGCCGGCTCCACAAAGATGCCCTGACTGGTACCGCAATCCTTCTCGCGAACAATGATGTCCTGGGAGACATCGATCAGACGGCGAGTGAGGTAACCGGAGTCGGCCGTACGCAGAGCGGTGTCGGCCAAACCTTTACGGGCACCGTGCGTACCGATGAAGTACTCCAACACGGTTAAGCCCTCACGCAGGTTAGCCCTAATAGGCATGGGGATAATCTTACCGGTAGGATCCGCCATCAAACCGCGCATACCAGCCAACTGTTTCACCTGAGATGGGTTACCACGAGCACCAGAAGTTGCCATCATAAAGACTGGATTCAAACGATCCAGGTGGTTCATCATGGCGTTGCCTACCTCTTCGGTGGCTTCAGACCAAATCTTGTTGAGCTGCAAGTAATGCTCGTTCTCCGTCAAGAAACCGCGTGCTAAGAAGCGATCGGCCACTGCCACCTTGCTGTCGGCCTGAGCCAAAATACGACTCTTCTCCTGCGGGATCTTGATATCGTTAACGCTTATAGACGTACCCGAGCGGGTGGCGAACTTGTAGCCCAAAGCCTTAATATTATCCAAAAATACAGCAGTCTTAGTATTGCCATGGGCTGAATGGGTGCGTTTAACCAAAGCCACAATGTCTTTTTTAGCATGGGTATGATTAAACTCAGTGAACACAAAGCGTCCCTTACCCAAAGCGCGGCCATCACCGGGCATTAAGCTGTCTTCACGGATATTGTCAGGAACGGCCCGCCACAAGAGCAAACGGCCAACCGTAGTAGCTACGCGCTCACCGAAAAGCTCCACAAATATAGGAGCCTGCAGCTCGATCACGCCGCTGTCGTAGGCCATGATGGCCTCATCTATGGAGCTGAAACACTTGCCCTCGCCCTTGGAGTCGTGCTTTTCGATGGTAAGGTAATACATACCCAACACCATGTCTTGCGTAGGCACCGTGGCCGGAGAACCGTAAGCTGGCAACAGGATGTTGTGAGCCGAGAGCATGAGAATGCGGGCCTCGGCCTGGGCGCCAGCAGAAAGAGGCAGGTGCACAGCCATCTGGTCGCCGTCAAAGTCGGCGTTGAAGGGAGTACAGACCAGAGGATGCAACTGTATAGCCTTACCCTCCACCAGAACCGGTTCAAAGGCCTGAATGCCCAAACGGTGCAACGTAGGAGCGCGGTTCAAGAGCACCGGATGATCTACGATCACCTCCTCAAGCGCGTCCCAAACCTCGGAGCGCACGCGTTCCACCATTCGCTTAGCTTGCTTGATGTTCAAACACTTGCCATGATCCACTAGGTTCTTCATGACGAAAGGCTTAAACAGCTCCAAGGCCATCTCCTTGGGCAAACCACACTGGTGCAACTTAAGCTTAGGTCCAACCACAATCACGGAACGACCAGAGTAGTCCACACGCTTACCCAAAAGGTTCTGACGGAAACGTCCCTGCTTACCCTTGAGCATATCGGAAAGACTCTTCAAGGGACGACTGTTGGGACCGGTCACGGGACGGCCGCGGCGGCCGTTATCGATGAGGGCGTCTACCGCCTCCTGGAGCATACGCTTCTCGTTCTTAACGATGATATCAGGTGCTCCCAGATCTTGCAGGCGGCGCAGGCGGTTGTTGCGGTTGATCACTCGACGGTAAAGATCGTTCAAGTCGGAGGTAGCAAAACGCGCGCCGTCCAACTGCACCATCGGGCGCAAATCAGGAGGAATAACCGGAATAACCGTCAGGACCATCCACTCCGGCTTCTGGTGGGAATTGCGAAACGCCTCTACAACTTCCAGACGCTTGACCGCTTTGGCCTTACGCTGACCAGCCAACTCCTCAACATCTTTGTGCAGGCTCTCGGCCAGTTCATCCAGATCGATCTCTTTTAAGAGTTCCTGAATAGCTTCAGCGCCCATGCCAGCCCGGAATCCGCCGTAGGGGAAACGCTCCTTGAGCTCTCGGTACTCCTGTTCACTGAGAAGCTGGTACTTTTTAAGGCCAGTCTCCTCATCACCGGGATCGATCACTATGTAGCTGTTAAAATAGATAACCTTTTCCAAGCTTCGAGGAGAGACATCCAACATGAGTCCAATGCGGGAAGGCACGCCTTTGAAATACCAAATATGGGTAACGGGCGAAGCTAAGTTGATATGTCCCATGCGCTCGCGGCGCACCTTGGCTCGGGTAATTTCTACGCCGCACTTATCGCAAATCAAACCCTTGTGGCGCACGCGCTTGTACTTGCCGCAATGGCACTCCCAGTCTTTAGTAGGGCCGAAAATGCGCTCGCAGAAAAGCCCATCACGCTCGGGTTTCAAAGTTCTATAGTTAATAGTTTCAGGCTTCTTTACCTCTCCAAACGACCAAGCACGAATCTGCTCGGGAGAAGCAATGCCAATCTGCATAGCCTCAAAATTATTGACATCCATACTAACTTTATCGTCCTCCTGGCCCAGCGACCCTTTCAGAGAAAAGGCCACCACACCACAGTAAGAGCTCTCAATCTAAACTAAAACTTAGTAGAGACCTTAAGCCAGGGCAATTACCCTACCACCAGGGCATCATCTGAGATATCGAAAAGCTCGCGCGGTGCATTGCTACGCATAGGCTCTTGATCCACGGAGCGAATCTCAATTTCATGATTATCGGCGCCTAAAATCTTGACGTCTAAAGCCAAACTCTGCAGCTCTTTAATAAGTACCTTGAAGGATTCAGGCACTCCGGGCTCCAGAACGTTATCACCCTTGACAATGGCTTCGTAAGTCTTAACACGGCCCACCACATCGTCAGACTTAACGGTGAGCAACTCCTGCAGAGTGTAGGCAGCACCGTAAGCCTCCAGGGCCCACACCTCCATCTCACCGAAGCGCTGACCGCCAAACTGAGCCTTACCGCCCAGAGGCTGTTGCGTAATCAAACTGTAAGGGCCAGTCGAACGGGCGTGAATCTTATCATCGACCATGTGGTTCAGTTTTAACATGTAAATCTGACCCACAGTGATGCGACCGTCGTAAGGTTCTCCGGTGCGACCATCGTAGAGCACGGACTTACCATCCACTACCACCTTCTTGCGATAAGTGTCCATGTACTGAGCAATGGAGCGGATCTGCTCCATACCGTAATGCTTACGGTGGCCAATCAGGACTTCACCCAGACGATCTTCTAAGCTACGCTCGCGCAAAACTTGGCTAAGCTCGTTGGCATCGACCTCACTTCCACGCATCCCCTTAATCAAGGCAGTCACGACCTGCTTGTCGGTTCTGTTCTCTTCCAAGATTTTCTCAAGTTCAGCCGTGGTATAAACAACGTCAGCCTTCTTCTTAATGTACTCCTGTAATCTGGACACTCGGGAAGGCTCATCAAGCACGTAGACTATCTCTTCTGTGCTCAGATAGACACCCTTACGGCGCAAATCTTCCTGCAACCTAGCAGTGCTCATAACGTCACGAATCTCTGTCTCGGAAGCAGAGTCGAAAACGGGAACTTCCACTCTGTAAGCCGGCTTGCCTGGTTCCGAAAGCATCTTCATAGCCCAGCCCAGGTGAGTCTCCAAAACCTGGCCCAAATTCATACGAGAAGGCACACCCAACGGATTAAGCACAATTTGCACTGGCGTACCATCGGGCAAGTAAGGCATATCCTCTATGGCCATAACCCGAGAAACCACACCTTTGTTTCCGTGACGTCCAGCCATCTTATCGCCCTGCTGAATCTTACGCTTCTGGGCGACGTAAACGCGCACCATCTTGTTAACGCCAGGCTTGAGCTCGTCGGTATTCTCTCTAGTGAAGACCTTTACATCGATAACCTTGCCCTTTTGGCCATGCGGCACCTTCAGGGAAGTATCGCGCACGTCTCTGGCTTTCTCGCCGAAAATAGCTCTCAGCAAGCGCTCTTCTGCAGTGAGCTCGGTCTCGCCCTTGGGAGTAACCTTGCCTACCAAGATATCTTCTGTGGTGACTTCGGCGCCAATGCGCACAATGCCATCCTCATCAAGATCTTTAAGAGCGTCCGGACCCACACTGGGGATGTCACGGGTGATCTCTTCGGCTCCCAACTTGGTGTCGCGGGCCTCACAATCATACTCTTCAATGTGAATAGAAGTCATGACATCGTCCCGAGCCATTTCCTCGGAAAGCAGAATGGCGTCCTCGTAGTTGTAACCTTCCCAGGGCATAAAAGCGACCAAAACGTTACGACCCAAGGCTAACTCGCCGTTCACAGAGGAGGTACCATCGGCCAAAACGGTGCCAACCTTCACCCTCTGTCCCAAATTCACCGCCGGACGGTGATTGATACAACTACCGGCGTTGGAACGCTTAAACTTGCGCAGGTGATAAGAATGTTCCTGGCCATCTTGATCGGTGATAACCACACGATCCGCAGAAACAGCACTGACGTAACCAACATGCTTAGAAACGACCAGAGCTCCCGAGTCGGTGGCAGCTCGATACTCCATGCCAGTACCTACAATAGGAGCCTGAGGAGCGACCAGCGGCACAGCTTGGCGTTGCATGTTAGCACCCATCAGGGCTCGGTTAGCGTCGTCATGCTCCAAGAACGGAATCAAGGCTGTGGCCACCGAGACGATCTGCTTAGGAGAAACGTCCATGTAGTCAACTTCCTCCTTGCTGACTACCGTAGTCTCCTTCTTACCGCGCTTACGACGCACAATCACACGATCATCTATGATATTATTGCGCTCATCTAAATGGGTATTGGCCTGACAGATAACGTATTCATCTTCGACATCGGCATCCTGATAACGGATATCATCAGTCACATGAACACGAACCGAGACCTCAACCTCCTGCTTAAGCAAATCCTGATACTCAGAGCGGGTTATAACCTCACCACTCTTGTATTTTTTATTGGTCCTGGGATTAGTAACGTTGCCGTTCAGAATCAACTCGGTTCTACGGTACGGAGTCTCGATAAAACCGAAGGAATTGATCTTACCATAGCTTGCTAAAGAACCGATCAAGCCGATATTGGGACCTTCAGGAGTTTCAATAGGGCAGATACGGCCGTAGTGAGAGTCGTGAACATCTCGAACCTCAACGCCAGCCCTCTCTCTGGTTAAGCCACCCGGGCCCAAAGCAGAAAGACGACGCTTATGAGTGAGCTCGGCCAGCAAATTGGTCTGATCCATGAACTGGGAGAGCTGCGAGGAACCAAAGAACTCCTTGATAGCAGCCACCACTGGGCGGATATTCACCAGCGCCTGCGGAGTGATACTACCGGCATCCTGAACGGACATACGCTCCCTGACCACACGCTCCAGGCGGATAAGGCCTATACGGAACTGATTCTGCAGAAGCTCACCAACGCCACGTATACGACGGTTGGCCAAGTGGTCGATATCATCGTGCTTAACCACTATGTCAAAGCAGCTGTCATCGGCGGCCTTGAGCTTGACCAGATCGTTCTCTACATAGAGATGCAGACCATTCTCGAAAATGGAAACATCACCAGTACGGTGGTACTTGTCTGCCTTCATAAGAGCCAGAATGTAACGAACAGCCGCAACAACGTCCTCTTTACGCATAGTCGGAGGATACTGTATGGGCTGACCACACTCGTGGCAGGTTTCCTTATCGGGATCGGGCATATTGTAAGCACCGCAATGAGTGCAGACGATCCTCTGCCCCAACTTACGAGCGAAACGGTAACTACCCACTCTGGCCAGATCGTAACGCTTGGGATCGAAGAAGAGATCGTTTAACAGTTTGCGGGCACTCTCTTGGGAGGGCTGTTCACCGGGGCGCTGCTTTTTGTAGATTTCCAGCAGAGCATCCTCAACATTGTCTATGGGGTCCTTTTCCAGAGTAGGAACCAAAAGTTGCTCATTGTTGAAGAGGGTGAGTATATCCTCATCGGTCTCATATTCTAGGGCGCGCAGAAGTACCGTTGCCGGCAACTTGCGGGCCTTATCGATACGGGCATAAATAACTCCGGCGATATCGGTTTCAAATTCCATCCAGGCCCCGCGGTTAGGAATCACCACAGCCGACCAAGTGGATAAACCTGTGGCAGGATCTTCATGGTACTGATAATAGATGCCCGGGGAACGAACTAACTGGCTAACGACCACACGTTCGGCGCCGTTGATAATGAAGGTGCCCTGATCGGTCATAGCAGGGAAATCACCCATGTAGATATCTGCCGGTATGGTTTCGTGAATTTCGCCGTTCACCTTATGGGTTAAGAGAACTTCCACCTTTAAGGGCTTGGCATAAGTGATATCCTTATCACGGCACTCTTCCTCGCTGTGAACTGGTTCCTCCAGCTTATGCCCTAAGAACTCCAGTACCAAGCTGCCGTTGTAATCTTCAATGGGGGAGATATCCCGGAAAGTATCACTGATACCTTGAGAAATGAAGCGATCGTAAGACGAGCGCTGAAGCTCAATTAAATTGGGGAGCTCCATAACCGGCGGAAATTTCTGAAAAGATATACGCCCCGTGGCCTCGTTCTTGTGTCGAAGAAACGACATTCGAGAAGATCCTCCTCTGCGCAATTATGCAATGAAAAACCGCGTTCTCTAATCTCTGCCGCAAGAGTCCCGCCACCAGTCGCTCCCAAGGGCGCAACCAGCCCACGTTCCTCTTAAAAAGCGGATCCTCCCGTTCCTTCCGAGACAGCTCCGTCCAACAGGTGGATAGCTTCTCCCCCTACAAGTCTCCAATTATCGAACCACGGCTCACAAAAGAATGAAAAAGCCCGCACCAACCTCAGGTCAGCGCGTGCGCTTTTTCTATCCAAGTTTTATAGAATTTACTCTCTGACAAAAATTTGTTCCGAGTATACCAACTCAACACAAATTCGCCGGCTCTAAATAAAATCGAGAACCGCACCGCAAAGGCTCTAAAGCCCCAAGAGGGGTAACCCCCTCTAATCGCGCAGGATATTATACACCGCAGGGGCTAAGGAAGTCAATAGATAGACAAAGAGCAGACACGAGAATAAGCGGTTCAAACTAAACAGACAAATCGTCCTAATGTAGACCTGACCTCTGTAGAATCAAAACGTTCTCCAGACCATTTTAGGTGAATCCGCACCGACAAAGTTGACACTTTTTGAACGGCAGAGAATCCTTCAAGGCATAAGCACTCTGGCACAAAAAAAAACTCCGCCACTTCCAGAGCTTACTTGCAGAAGCTAACCAGAACACAGACGGAGAAAAAAAAAATGGTCGAGGCGAGAGGATTTGAACCTCCGACCTCAACGTCCCGAACGTTGCGCGCTGCCAGGCTGCGCTACGCCTCGACCTAAAAAACACTGAACCGGGAGTAATTATAACTGCTCCTGGTTATTTGTCAAGATTCCCCCACCACCGACCATCTACTTACGGTCGGCACCGGTAGGATCGTGCGGAGCATACATCCCCAAAGCTTGCATATACATAACCAACAAACTTTCCTGTTCTTCACGCTCCCGAGGTTCCATTTTACGCAGACTGATAATACGGCGCAGAATCTTCACATCGAAGCCTTCAATCTTGGCCTCTGCGTAGACATCCTTTATATCCTGGGCAATTCCAGCCTTTTCTTCTTCCAGTGCTTCAATTCTTTCAACGATAGCCTCTAACTTGGCATCTATTCCACTTCTGGACTCGGCTTCTCCCATTTCTTCCTCCAAAAAAAAACGCAAAAAATTCGTAAGATACAAGTGTTCCCTCCCCCTACTCCAACCCGGATGCTCTAAGCCGTGTTCTTCACACCCAAGCGCCCAAAGCCAGCGCGGTTCCTCAATAGGCCAAATTCCCTACAGCCCTATCCCTCCCAAACTTGCACCCGTGCGGAAAGACCTTGCCCAAAACTCTTCACAAGTAAGACAAGCGGTGAGCATTATAGCAAAAGAAGACAAAAAGAAAAAGGCTGCAGGTCCATGCATTTCCATCCAAAGCTTCGCGAAACGCTTGAGCCTCCAGCCCCCTGCCAACCTCAATCTTAAACTTCTACGTCTATAACCTCTTCCGGTTCCACCGTTTCAAAGCTGTTGAATTTCACCGGCAGAACTTCCATTATCTTACGTAAAACTGGCAAACGTATAGACGAGACATCTTCGATAAGCCTGTGTTCAAAGGGACGGGTAGCCTTACGCACACTGGGCTCAATGATATCGGCAATATCTTCCATTTGCACCACAGTCGATTCAAGTTCACCCATAGGGAAGCGGCCAAAAAGCAGACGACTCGGCTTACTAAGCACCACGGCATCTACATCCGGGAGTACTGTAGGCCCAAACTCCGTCCAGAATATGGCCCTAAACACCGTTTCACGTGCTAACTTGTTGCGAATAAGCAACAGACGTGGCACAGCAATTCCACGTCCATCGTAACGCTTCACCAGTTGCTGGCGAGCATTACCATAATTCCACATGGCATCCATCTTTTCGCTCGGGAAATAGAAAGGCAGCTTATCTCCACCCATAGACATGCGGGTTAAAGTACGCTTATTCTGTTCATTCCAAAATAGCTGCAGTTGGGCAGCATCCGGCTTCTCTATAATCTGCCCACTGGGGGTGTACAGCCAGTACCTGGCCTCTTTGGCAAACTTAACAACCCAAGGAAGGCTTTCTCTGGGAATAAAGCTGGGACAGACGCAGGGAATACTCACGCTTAGACCTGTTTCGTAAGCGCAGAAATTGATTACGTTGTTACTCGCCTCCCGGCATCTAAAGTCGAAAGACACCAAGGTTTCCGGATTGACATATTCGCCGCTCCACATAGCTCCCCGAGCACCGCCCTCCGAAAC
>OMRK01000078.1 GCA_900313515.1 uncultured bacterium
CGGTCAGCAGCCCGGTTACGGCCAAGCTGGCTCTGCGCCCGCGTCGTTTGGTGGTGGCCAGGCTGGCTACGGCCAGCAGCCCGGTTACAGCCAAGCTAGTTCTGCGCCTGGGCAGTTCGGTGGCGGTCAACCTGCCCAGAAGCAGGGGGTGGCGCCTTCGGTTCTGCGCCCTTCTGGGCAGGTTGCTGCTGGAGCGTCTAAGCCTCAGGCTGCTCCGCCTGAGCCAGAGAACAAGCCAAGGCGTATTGCCAGCATTTTCACGGAGGAGCAGATGGAACTTTTCGATAGCGAAAAGTTCTCCGAACTCCATTTCGATCTGCAGAACAGTCTTAAGCGTTTTCCTAACAACATAGATGCTTATTACGGCCTGGGGCTGTGTGCTATGGCTGTAGGTGAACCGGAACGAGCTGCTACCCACTTTCTCAAGGCTTTGGCGTTGGATGAGTCTATAGACCCTGGGAGTGTAATTGAGGAAATCACTACCAGCGATCCCGAAGATTGGCTGTTGGCTGCAGAAGAATTGGGACACTCTGGCTTTTTTGAAACTGCAACGAAAATATGTAAGCATATTTCTGCCAGTGACAAATTCACCTCTAAGGTCCGTGCTCTAGCCTCTAAGACTAAGGAGGCCATAAATCAGGACTTTAATGAGGCTAAAGAACGCATAGCTACCGGTAATGCCCCAAAAGAAGGTGGTGGCAGTTTCACAGCTGCCCGTATATTCAGCATATTTTTTATGGTTGTGGTGCCCTTGGCCTTATTTGTGGTGTTCGGTATTATAAGCTATTCCTCGTATCAGTTTACCGAGGGGCAGAGAAGGTTGCAAGTTGGAATTTACAAGTACGAGCAGTTAAAGGCCGGCGTAGGAGGACAGGATGTGGGGCGCCCCATTGAAGATTGGTTTTATAAAGCGGAGGAATATTTTCAAAAGTCTTTAAAAACCAGCTTTTCTCCGTTTAAATGTCTTTACTATTACAATGAAAGTTATAAGGTCCTGATCAAGTTGGGAAAGTTGCGCAACAAGGATCAGTATAATTTAGACAGCTATTCTTGGAAGCCCGGTCGCTTTAAGGAGACAGAAAGAGTTCGGCAGGAGGTAGTGGCCAAAATTAAGGAAAGAAATGTCAGCGTTGAGAAGATGAACGCTGCCAAGAAAGAGTGGAACGAGTTTTATGAAAATGCTAAGAAGGATCCTGGTGCAGGAATCTTCTAGCTTCGTCGGTTAGCAAGCAAGATAGCATGAAGAAGTTGACCTCCCAAGAGATAGTCGAGCGTCTGACAGAAACCTTTGCTAAGGAAGGACTGCGTTTCACTGGTATTGAGGTAGTAGGGAACGCTGGCGATTTGCAGGCAGATGAGTTTACTGCTGGGGCTCCGGAGAATACAGACGGGCAGAATGCACGGTTAGGAGGAGAGCGTTCTAACCAAGAACCATTGGAGGAAAGGGGGCGGTCGTTCGGGAGTGCAGCGGTTTCGGGTGGCTCCAGGGTCCAAGTTAGGATTCGTCTTGAACGTTTCGCTCCGGGGCTGCCGACTGCTTTTATGGTCAAGGGGTTGCAGGGTACCTTTAGGCGTTATTACGATCCTGACACTGATGTAATTTTGGAGGAATATAAGGTTTTGTCGCAGGCCGAAGGTGCCAAGCCGGCTTCTTCGGCGGTTAAGGAGGACTTTGAGAGGGCTTGGAAGGCCCACACCGGTCGAGCAGTGTTTAAGGCTGTACCCGGAATAGACTTGTCTGGAGCTTCGGCGCAGTTGGCGGCTTGTGCTTGGGAAAATTTTACTGCTATGCTTAAAAGACAGGATGAAAAATTTGCCGTGGTCTCTTTAGATAACGATCCTAGCCGTCGGGTTTTGCGTCAGTGGTCGTCCATAAACAGCGCTTATTTACATAGGTTTGCCCGCAGTGAAAATTTATGGGCACTCCATTTGGATGTTCTAACCCCAGATACCCCTGAGGCGGCGGTTGAGCATGAAAGCAAATGTTTAGTACCAGCTGAGGTAGATATGTTGCCTGCTCGTATTCTTGTTGTTAAAAGTGCATCTGAGGCCTAAGATATGGCAAGTTATGCTAATCAGTTGCTGGTAAAGGCTCTAGGGTCTTGTCGGGATGCCGAAGTTTCCGAAGAAGTTTACACGGAAGTTAATTTAGCTAGGCCAGAGCAGCGCAGCTTCCAATCTGGTTTGGGGTTGCGGGTTAATATCGACGGTCGTTTGGGTTATGCATGGTCTGAGGGTGAGCTCTTGGAAAATGACATCCTTGAGCAGGCTGTCAAGAGTGCAGTCGATGGAGTACGCGGTTCTTTCTCCCAAAAAGGACTGACAGCTTCGGCTACTGTGCCCGATCCACAGGATGGCCCCGAACTTTTGGAAGATTCCATAAAAAAGATGCAGGTTCTCATTCAAGGCCTGGATTTTATGTTGCCTTCACTGCTTCCGCATCGTCGTTTTGTTTTGAGTGCTCGTATTTTACAGCATACTTTAAAACTCACCACTCGCAGTGGTGAAAGGCGGGCCAGTCGCAGATTGCACTTGCTGACTTTAAATTCCAACGAAGCTATCCCGGTAAACGATGCCATTTACAGCACTCAACCTGAACATTCTCCGGCGGAAATTCTGTGCCGTCTGACTTGGAGGGCTGTGCATTCGAATGAACTGGCCTGGCCGGAGGTCAGTGATACTGCCTGTGTTTTTACTCCCACAGCTTGTGCTAAACTTTTGGAAGATTTTGCCGAAGATCTGTTAAGCATGCGATCTCCTGCCTTTGACGACATCCCCAAGAACGTGCCTTGGTTGTCTCCCCGAGTTAATCTGTGGGATGATGGGACCTTACCTGGAGGCTTTGGTACTGTGCCCTTCGATGGCGAAGGACTTACCCACGTTCCAGTGGCTTTGGTGGTTGAGGGACGCCTGCAGCATGGGTTGGGCGACCTTAGTGCGGCGCGTTCTCATAGTGAGCCTCCTCTCGGGCTGGCGGTTCGGCCCTGGGCTGCCCCTCCCCGTTGCGGTTACTCTAATCTATGTTTGGGCCTAGGTGACCAATCTATGGGTGAACTGTGCACCAAGGTGGGCTTTGGAATTTTGCTCGATCGTCTGACCCCTCTACCTAAGCACATGAAGAAGGCAGGCGAATTTGCTCGGCGTTGCCACACGGCCTTTATTCTCCAGCATGGTCGTCCCGTTTGTCGGATCCCTCAGCTTATAGTTCGGGCTAGGTACGAGGATCTGTTGGGCCCGGATCTGCTGGGATTAGGTCACGAGCGGGTTTTATGTGGCCGGTCTTTGTGCGCTCCTTTGGCAGTGCGTCGCGTCACCTTAGAAGAAGCAGATATCGATCCTGCGGAAAAAGGAAGTGATTATCCGGAATTATGGTGGTGAAGACTTTAAAGGAACTAGCTGAAATTTTGCATGGTGAGCTGAATAATGTGGAATATTCGGACATTATTATTGACGAGGTCACGGGTCTGGATGCCGCTTTTCAGCATCAATTAGAGCATGCCATCACTTTTGCTGAAAATGAGAAGTTGCTCGGTGAAGTGGAGAAGGCAGGGTTTGCAGCGGTGTTGTTGCCTTCTGGGCTCAATACCAAGCTTCCAGCCCTGCATGTTGCCAACGCTCGGGTGGCCTTTGCCCAGGCCCTGGAACTTTTTTATCCGACCCGCTTTTATGCGCCCGGCATCCATCCTTGTGCCGTTGTTTCTGAGCAGGCAAAGGTAGATGACACAGCCTATATAGGTCCATATGCCGTGGTTGGAGATGGGGCAGTAATTAAGGAGCACGCCCAAATTTACGCTCATGCTCAGGTTGGTGCGGGTAGCGTAATTGGAGCTTATACCCGACTTTTTCCGGGTGCTTCCGTATGTGAAAATGTGACTATAGGAGCCAGGGATCTGATAGGGCCTTTAACTGTTGTAGCCGACAAAGCAGATATAGGTGAAGATGTAGAGATA
The DNA here is from genome assembly GCA_900313515.1 of uncultured bacterium. Classification (GTDB taxonomy): domain Bacteria; phylum Vulcanimicrobiota; class Xenobia; order Xenobiales; family Xenobiaceae; genus Bruticola. The sequence continues at coordinate 3,951 of OMRK01000078.1, forward strand.
GGGGCCCGTTGCTCTATAGGTACTTGCCATATCAGCCGTGGAGTGCGTATTGATAATTTAGTTGACATCGGTGATGGGGCGAGTATTGATCCGTTGGCCATTATCATTTCGCAAAATTGTCTAGGCGAAAACGTGAATATTGGTAAATTTGCCATTGCAGCTGGGCAGTGTCTGTTCGATAAAGAACGCAAAGTTGGCGATTTCGCCACCGTCGCTGCTCGTTCTCGGGTAGATAAGGATATTCCGAGCGGGCGGGCGGTTTGGTCTGGCGATCCCGTTGTGACTCACAAGGATGATATGCGCGAGCTGGCTTTGCGTCAAAAGAGCTTGCACCGTTGGCGGGATATTCAGAATTTAGTTAAACTTCCCCTCATAATCAATAAGGATGATGACAACAATGAGTAATTCTGGAAAAGCTGTGGAAGGCGGCAAGAAAAAGAAAAATAAGAATGCTGCTCCGTTGAAGCCGGCTAAAAAGGAAGAGACTGCTGCGGAGGTTCCTGCGGTAGACGTGAGCTCACAGAAGCGCCTAGCTATAATGGGATTTGGCTTTTTAGGCCTGCTGATGGGTTTTTTGTGGGGCGCTAATTCAATTATAGATGTGGGACTGTCTGATTCTCCTTTGGTGCAGGCTGCTCGGGTAAGTGTAGCGGTAGCAACTACTACCGCAGACGTAAATAAGGGTTTGAGTTACGGATTTGTGGGAATTATACTTGGCGGCTCGTTTGGATATGGTATTTTCCTGCAGACCAAGCTAATGTTTTGCAGTTGGCTTATGGGAGCATTGGGTATGTTTGTGGCCTCCTTCCTTGGCTCTCCCACCCTTTGTGGTTTGGGCTGGGCCATAGGGTATGGCCTAGTTATCCTTAAAGCAGCCGGCGAACATTTCCCCGCTGTTTACGCCCAAGTTCAGGCTGAACGCCAGAGGCTACAGGGATAGTTTTTCACCTGTTGTTCGGTTGTGATTATCTATCATACTAATGATATGCATGGCCGGAGTGCTGCTCTGGAATGGTTGGAGGATACGGCCAAGGCGGAACTGGCAAGTGGTCGGGATCTTTATTTTGATAGTGGGGATGCCTTAATTGGCTCAAATACCGTTTGGAAGAACTACGAACCCAATTTAGCAAAGATGGCCTCCTTGCCTTGTGCTGCTATGGCCATGGGAAATCGTGAATTTAATTACCAGCGGCGTATTTTAGACAAGCGGGCAGCGCAACGTAGTTTTCCACTTTTGTGTGCGAATTTGGCCGATTTGCGTAGCGATGATCCTGTCGAACCAGATGTAATGGCTAAACGGACATTGCCCGTGATAGATTACGGTGGAAGTCTGCATGATAGTCCCCAATGGTCTGCTCTTGTCCGTAAACGCTGGATTCCTGGGATCTGTCTGCGCAACAGCGCCTGGTCGAAGGAATTTAGCTTGGTTTTGTTGGCGGCTGTTCCGGTACAGTATCCGCCCGGTGCCTTTTGGGAGAAAATATTCGGTTTTAGATTTTTTGAAGCTTGTGAAATTTTGCCTAGGATAGCGGAGTACTATGCCTTGAGAGCGGCTCGCATCATTGTGTTGAGCCATTTAGGGATAGATAAAGATGAGGCCCTGGCGCCCCATCTGCCTGCAGGAACTTGGATACTGGGCGGCCATACCCACACCACTTTGGCAGAGCCTTTGGAAGTGGGCGGAGTTTTTATCGCTCAGACTGGAGCTTTTGCGCATAATATCGGCATTTTAGATTACAATATCCTGGAGCCCAGGCTTAGCCGCTATCGATTGCAGTCGCTCAATTTAAGCTCTGTTGAAGGGTAAATCGTAGGAAAAGTTATGAAACATACCGTTAAGCCTAAGCCTTTGCTGGTGATTTCCAATGGAGCCGGAGAGGATTCTATAGCCGCTCAAGTAATCAGGAACCTACCTCCAGAATGCTCTTGTCAGGTTATGCCTTTAGTTGGATGTGGAGATGCTTACCGGGGGGTAGCGGAACTGGTAGGGCCTCGCCAGAATATGCCTAGTGGTGGGCTGAACATTCTGCGTGATTTGAGGGGAGGTCTGCTTGGGCTTATAGTCAGACAGCTTTGGTGGTTGGTAATTCATAAGCATGAGTATTCTAAAATAGTAGCCGTGGGTGATTTGTGGCCGGTGCTGCTAGCTGTCTGCTCAGGTATACGTCCTGTTATCTTTATCGGTACGGCTAAGTCTGATTATTACCATCCGTATTCTAAGCTTGAAGCTTGGGTGCTTCGAACCTTCGAAGTGTATTCCGTTGTTCGCGATGAGCCAACGGCGGCCAGTCTGCGTCAGAAAGGATGTCAGGCTGTTTATGTGGGCAATGCCATGATGGATGGATTGGAACCGCAAAAATTGAATTTTAGCTTAAATCCACAGGAGTTGGGATTGGCTCTGTTTCCGGGCAGCCGTCAAGCCGCCTACAAGGTTTTGCCTCGTCTGTTAGAGCTTACCCACCAGTTGTCGGTTCATCTGGGGCGACCGATATGCGGATTTATCGCAGCAGCGCCTTCCATAGACATAAAACGTTTAGCCGGGGAACTTTCAGGACGCCAAATCGCCGAAACAGATTATCCTGGCTGGCTGGCTTTGAGTTCGTCGGAAAATGTGCGATTTTTTTTAATAAAAGATCACCTGGCCGATGTGCTCAAATACAGTCAGGTGGCTTTAGGGCTGGCTGGTACTGCCCATGAACAAGCGGCAGGCTGGGGGATACCGGTTGTCGCTTACGAACGGGGGGGCGCCAAAAATCTGCGGTGGTACCGAGCTCGCCAAAAGGGCCTTCTAGGTGAGGCCTTGATCGTTACCGAAGATCGCGACTCCGATATCGTTGAGGCACTCAGCTTGCTTTGCACTAAACCAGAGGAACGCGAACGCAGGGGAGCTGTGGGGCGGGAGCGCTTAGGAGCGCCAGGCGGTGCACAGCGGATGGCCCGAATTATAAGTGAAGGCCAGCTCTAATAAAGAGGTAAGACCAGACCAAAAATAGCCACATCCAGGTACTGGCCTCAAATTTTAGGCTCTGTTTGTCGAAGGTCTGGGTCGGGCTAGTTTGGCAAGTCTCTACAGGTTTGGACAAGCAATCTCTCAAATGAGTGTAACTTGGCCAGAAGGGAGGAGTGTTCGCGCAGTAATCTAGAAAACTCTGCCCGAAGCGCTCAGCTAGGAAGGCCTCTTCGGATTTGATACAACAGGTGTAGACGAAGTACGTTGCCCCCAGGCCGCCGAACCACAGCAGCAATTTTCCCGAAAAAGAAAGAGCACCGCAGGCGGCCGTTAAAACACCGCATCCGATTATGATATTGCCTAAATACAGAGGATTGCGCACATACCTGTAGGGGCCGCTCACCACCAGGTAGGGGGCTTCAGTCTTTTGACTGCGCGTGTGCTCGCCAGTCCAGCCCAGAGCCCAGGAACGGAGCAATTCGCCTAGGACAGACATAAATAGGCCTTTGCAGCAAGAGTCTAACGTTGGCTTAGCTACCGCGAGCACCACCAAGGCTACAGCGGCCATGAGTAGGCCGCGCCATTTAAAAACAAAATTAAATATACTTTCGCTCATCTCTCAGATTATTGCGTTCATAATCAACTCGGCTAGGCGCCTACTGGAATCCTTGGGGGAACCCATAATCTCGACCAATTCCCCCGCTATCTGTTCTGCTTTCTCGGGATGGGCTAGCCAATCCAGGAAAGGTTCAGTTAAAACATCTATATCCTTTTTGACAAGGATCTCTGGAACAATCTGACGTTGAGCTAGGCGATTAGGTATGGCGGCAAAAACCTGATGAGCGTAGGAACGCAGCCTCAGATAGCGTTTTAAATAAGGGATGAAAGGCAGTCTTTCCAAGAGACCGCCCACTCCTCCGCGAGGCAAGGCGGCATCGGCGGAAAGCGCTACTACCATAGGTTTGCCACAACAAGCCAATTCACCGGTATTTGTCCCGGGAATAGTCAGGGCCATATCTATCTTGGCCATAGCTCGGTAAGGTTCGCCCCACAAGACTTCTATTTCAAATTGGCGTCCTGGGGAACCCTTAGGCTCTTGAGAACATTCCACTTTAATGAGATTTTTACTGACTAGATACCCTGATGCTGTGGGAAGCCCCAAATTAAATGGATTGTATAGCGCTGATTTTAAGCGGGCAACGGAAATAAATGGGGAAACCGATAGCAAAAAATGTAGCTGAGGGTACTTACTCTTGAGCATAGCCGCTATGCGCATAAAGACCGCCAAAGAGGCTTTTGCGTGCATAAAGCGCGAGCCTGGAAAAATTCCCAAACACTTTTGCTCGGAAACTTTGAGCTTTTGGGCTTCTTGACTTACTTGTGAAGCTACACCGTCTATGCCTAAATTGCCTACCAGATGCATGTGTGTAAAGCCGCGAGCTTGGAGTTCTTCCATCAAACTGCTATCACAGACCGCAATATGATCAAAACTTCGCAAAAGCTTACTGGGACGTACTGCGTAAGCCACAGAAGGATAATGCAGACTGCGGGCTAGCAACTTGGCGTGCATAAGATCGCCGCCTAAAAATACCACTACTCCGTGTTGACTAGGCTTAAAAGAGCCCCACAGCCCCATCATAAAGGAAACAGTTTCTAAAGGTCTTAGAACTATGTCTATGCCTTCTAGCCGAGCAGCAACTTCCGCCTCCGCCCCCGAGGCATAGGGGCAAGGGACCAAGGCTACTATTATGCGTATATCCCGATTCGAGACCTTCCGGAGTTTGTTCAATTCTCTGGCCGTATGTTTAACCCAGGAGGCTATCTCTCCAGGAGAGTTGGAAGTTATAAATATATCTACTGGCTCTCGGTATTTCTCGCAGGCCATTTCGTATACTCTGGCGGCTATTTTGTCCACCACCCCTGGTTCTCCCACAGAGTCCCTGATCGCTGCCAATTCCTTCTTAACTAGGCTACGTTCCGGTGTATCCTGCAAAAAATTACGCAGATGGGGCAGAATGTTGGCTGAAGTGACTTCCTCTTGAATAAACTCTGGAACCACTCGTCTGTTAGCTACAAGACTGGGCAAGCCTATGTGGTCTATTTTTAAAAAACCAAATCTCATGAGCAGGCGACAGACTACGGCATCTAAGGTACACAGTTTATAGCTCAGCACCATGGGAGCTCCAAGGATGGCTGCTTCAAGGCTGGCTGTACCAGAGCTCATAAGGGCAGCATCGCAGGCTATGAGGGCTAGCCTGGCCTGTCCGGCAAGCAAGCGTATGTAGGAACGGGAATGGCCGGTAAATTCTTTTATGCGCTCGTACAGATTGTGGGTAGCGCAAGGAATTAAGACCTGCAGACCAGGTATCTCGTCATGCAGCTTATCTGCTGTTTCCAGAAAAATAGGCAACAGATATTTTATCTCTGGAGCACGGCTACCAGGCAGAATAGCTAAAACCGATCCAGAAACATCTAACTGAGTGCGGGCTTCCTCACGGCTGATTTTTAATTCTGGAATATCGGCCAAAGGATGGCCAAAAAATTCCACTTCCATACCGTAACGGCGGTAATTTTTCGCATTACTCAGAAATGTGCAGATGACTAGATCGGTGCGTCCGAAAATCTGTCTCAATCTGGTCTCACTGGTCGTCCAGGTAGAGGGGGGAAAATAGTAAACTGACCTATAGCCGTAACGGCGCAGTAGTCCGGCATAACGTATATTGATGGCCGGACAGTCGATCAGTATTGTCAAATCCGGATGGATACCCAAGAGCTTGGATCTGATAATCAAGTAATGATAAATATACTCATGGAGGTGCAGGAGGGCTTCTCCGAAGCCGATAATGGCCATGTCGGTAGTTCTCATCCACAAATGCACATTAGCCTGGGCCATGCAGGAACCACCTATACCCACAAATTTGATATTAGGATTTAAAACTCGAAGAGCCCTCACCAAATTGCCACCGTGCAAATCGGCCGAGGGTTCCACTGCTATTATAGCTATAGTCAGTTCGAGATTCTTAGTTAAATCCGCCAAATCCGCGGATATTTTTGCGCTAGAGTCTGCCAAATTTCTAATAGAGGTGCGGTGCTGACATTCTAAATGTCGTGCGCCCTCGCTCCCACTCCTCTGGCTTTGTTGAGCACTCCCATACGGGAAGGCGCCTTCAGGAAGGCTAAAAACTGCTCCAATTCAGGAGTATGCTCCAGCTCCCTATCTATGCGTTCTATGGCCGCATCTATCGTCAAACCACAGGAACCTAAGATAGTTATAGCCTTCTGTATGGCCAAACGGCTGGACTGCGAAATACCACGCCGACGCATGCCTCTGAAGTTCATGCTGAAAAGGCGGCAGGGGTTGCCGTCAACCATGCTGAAGGGTGGGAGGTCTTTATTAATTTTTGAACAACCGCCTACCATACAGAGACGGCCTATGCGGGTGTGCTGGTGAATACCCAGCAAACCACCTAAAACAGCCTGATCTTCCACCACCGAATGACCGGCCAGGCCGACATAGTTGGCCATAGTCACTTGATTGCCAATTCTGCAATTGTGAGCTATGTGCACGTTAGCCATTATAAGATTGTCACTGCCTACACAGGTGAGGCCGTCTTCGTCAGCTGCCCTATGAATAGTTACGTACTCACGAATATCGTTGTTGTCGCCGATTTTTACGAAAGAACGTTGGCCCTTATAGCTAAAATCCTGAGGAGCCATACCTATGATAGCACCTGGGAAAATGCGGTTATTTTTGCCGATAGTCGTCCAGCCATCAATCACTACAGAGGACATTACCTTGGTTCCCGCACCGATTTCCACGTTTTCGCCAATAACGGCGAAGGGACCTATCTCAACATCCTCGCCAATTTTCGCATGGGGATGAACTACAGCACTCGGATGGATCAACTTAAATCTCCTCTCTAGATAACCACAAGCTCAAAAACAAGGCTGTTTTATAACGCTACTTGGAAAAACTAATTCTGTGCATATTGTCTAAGACGTGCATGGCCAGCTCCAAGGCCCTCTTACCATCCTCACCGGATACCAATGGCTCTTTGTGAGTGACAACGCATTCGGCGAAGTGGCGCAGTTCCAGCTGAAGTGGCTCCTCTTTATCTATATGGACAGGTTCGAGAGCTAAAGGTCGTCCGTCCGGACCGGGGCGGGAGATGACTAGAGTCTGATTGATGAAATCCAAGGATAAAACCCGACCGCTATCTTCGGTGATCTTCAGACGGCGCTTGCGCTCTCCAGAATTGCGGCTAGCTACCAAACTAGCGACAGCTCCGCTCTTAAAGCGTATCTGCACATGGGCTACATCTTCAAAATCGGAATAGATGGAGGTGCCCATGGCATTTATTTCGGTAACCGGTGATTTATACAGGCTCAACAGGATGTCAAAATCGTGGATCATGAGATCCCACACAATGCCGACATCCAGATTTCGCGTAGTCGGACCGGAAAGGCGGTGACATTCGATCAACACGGGCCGACCGACCATCTGTTTCAACTTCATGACCGCTGGATTGAAGCGCTCCAAATGACCTACTTGCAGAATTAAATTCTTTTCCTTCGCAGAGGCTACTAAGCGCTTGGCCTGATCCAAATCTACCGTAATAGGTTTTTCCACCAAAACATGGATGCCCTGGGCCAAAAAATCCTGGGCTATCTGATAATGGAGCGGAGTAGGGGAGACTATAACTACGGCATCTATTTTACCGTAAAGCTTCTTATAATCATCGTAATACTGCGTGTTATACTGAGCCGCTATAGGCGCAACCCTCGCCTTGTCGATATCGGCCACTCCCACAAGATCGAGCTGGGGTAGCTCCGCGCAGACACGGGTATGGTTTTTGCCCATGCTCCCGACACCGACCACGCCAATCTTCACTGGCTCCATATTACCTATCCTCCCGGCCACATCCATGCGAAACGAAGTTAAAATTCATCTATTAGAACCCGCTCAATTCGCCCATACTATGGCACATTCCTATTATTTATGGGAAATTAGTCCGCTTTCCCCGAACAGAAAATTTTAGCACTCCAAGTTAGAGCAAAAGCATGCCCACTAATTCTAATGCCAAGTAAACTCTAGAAAGCCTTCGCAGGCAATTTCACCCTTTACTTCGGCTTTAACTGACAACGTTAAAGAGTGCTCGTTTTCATCGCGCTCTAATTCTTCTGCTTCTAAGTCAAGCCGATCGCCTGGGAAAACTGAACGTCTAAATTTAAAGCGTTTGATTCGGTTGAGTTCCAATGCTTTTGCTTTTATAGGAGAATGTTCATTGCCCACATACAGAAGCCAGCATAGTTCAACCAGAGCTTCCATTTGCAGGACTCCGGGCATTATTGGGCTGCCTGGGAAATGGCCGGCAAAGTATTGCTCATTTATGGTGATGTTTTTGTAACCATTTATGCGGGGAAACTCCAAGTTTTCCACGCGATCCACAAAAAGAATAGGACTGCGATGGGGAATCCTGGTTGTAATTTCCTTAACTGTTAACAATGCGCTTCCTCCATGTCCTGATTAGCTGTGGCTTCAGCTATTTTGCGTACTAAGTCCACATGCAACTTGTGCCCGGCCCGCACGGCTAGAACAAAAGCGCATAGAGGGCGCCCCAACAGATTGAGGTCGCCAGCTAGGTCTAAAACCTTGTGGCGTACCGGCTCATCCTGAAAGCGCAGGGCAGACTTGGGATCGAAGCCGGGACGGTCGAAAACTAGGGCATTGGAAAGATCGCCGCCACGCCCCAGGCCATGCTCTAGCAGAACCTTTACCTCTGACCAGAAGCCAAAAGTTCTGGCCGGCGCCACGTGAGACACAAAATCATCGTAGCCACAGTAGCGGAAGCGTTGGCGACCGACTTGAGGGCTGGCAAAGCTTACTGCGCCTTCAAGATTGTATTGAGAATCTGGCATGGCTAAAACCAAGCTCTCCCCGCTGGCGACAAAAATAGGCTCCTTAATATAGAGTTCCTCTACCTCGTCACCTTCCTGCTCAACTATTCCCGCCTCAAGCATAGATTGGCAGAAGGGCAGGGCCGAACCGTCCAATATGGGGACTTCCGATCCCTCCACCTCAATTAAGACATTGTCTATGGATAATCCACCCAAGGCGGCCATAAGATGCTCAATGGTGCGCACCTCCACGCCCTCTTTGCCTATTGTGGTTGAGCGGTCAGTGGAGACAACATATTTGTAGGTGGCCGGAATGATTTGGCCGCGGCTGGCAAAAATTATCCCATGGCCTGCTGGTGCAGGGTTAATAGTCAGCTTGCTATCAGCACCTGTATGAATGCCTACACCAGAAAAAGTTACTGACTGTGCCAAAGTGCGCTGGGCTCTGCACATATAATGCTCCTAAAATATTAAGCTGAAAACTCAAAAATCACCCGGGGCTATTATTGCAAGGAATAAAAAATCCTGTTAGGGCGTGCAGTTGTGCACTGGATTCGATTTGAAACTAGTTCTAAATGGAGCATTTCTTTAATTCTATCGAAATTGTTGAAGAAAGGATAATGCCAATTTGTGCTCCATTTGCGTTCTTGGATTAAGGAGTGTGAGGCTTGGCGGTGGGCTAGCGTAAGAGCGCTTGGGGTTATGAAGTGAGGTAATGGATACCTAAAACCGGAGGAGGCTGTGCATACATGATGGTTCCAATAAAAAAATGAACCGTGGGCGATCAGATCAATCTTGCCTTTATGGTTCATTTTTCTATTTAGCGTGCCTCAGCTGCTCAATCAGGGACAAAAACATCTCGAGCAAAGGTTTTATCGTTCTACATTATGCTCGCTCACAAGCGCATCAATTGCAAGGTGACTGGATCGCCCACCTGAACCGAGAGGGCCTCGGCAGCCGAGCCTCGGTTCACAGCCACTTCGCAATATCCAGAGGACCCCCAATAGGCGGTGAGATGGCCGACTGGAACGTCAGCAAAGGTAGAATTTAATGGTATGACTTGACCTTTTATCTGTACGTTATCTACAGGTATCTCTGTGCTATCACAACGAACGGCAACAATTAGGTTGCCATAGGTATCTATGTGCAGAACTACAGTTTCTATCTTGTTATTTTTTACCTGGACGGAAGGAATATCCAGCTCGACCAGATCGCTTATCTCTGGGCCCAGATTCTCCAAGCCTACTCCCATGGAAAGATAGGCCGCCGCTGGAGCAAAAATATCTCTGCCATGGAAGGTTTTGCTGATGCGTCCCAAGGTCCAATTACCCGGGCGCAACTCAACTGCGCTGACTATCTTATCGTGTCGCAAGGCCATGGTGAATATGCCATTGTCGGGACCAACGTAAAAGTGACGCTTACCTTGAACAGCGATGGGGCGACGGTCCGTGCCTACATCCGGGTCGACTACTGCTAGATGAACGGTACCCTGGGGGAACCAATTCACGCAGGTGGAGATGAAGAAGGAAGCTCGGCTGACATTACCCAGGGGAATGTCGTGGGTAATATCAACGAAGCGAACCTGACTGTTGATCCCGATGGCGGCTCCCTTCATTATAGCAGCGTAGGGATCGTTTAATCCGAAGTCTGTAGTTACAGTGATTAAATTAGAACGCATAAGCAGGAAATAACCAGTTCACCAGTACAAAAATATTTATCGAAAGACTTCGGCTACGATTCATTAACTTGATGAACCAGTTCGCCTACTGCGTGACTTATCCAGGGCATCAGGCCGGTCTGAAATGGAGAATTCTTTTCCAAGAAAACATCTTCCAAAAGCAGATGGCGCATCTGTGTGTCCATAATGTGCTGAACATCGGTGAAGGTGCGCATAAAAATAACCACTTCGCCGACGATGTCGGGAGCTTGAAGATCGCGCAGGCCGTGAATATAGCGAACACAACAGTCGTACATCGTCGCCAGGCGTCCGGCGAGTTCAATAGCTACACTGCAAGAAACATCAACCGCCTCAAGCTTGCTCTGCAGAGCCGAAGCCATCGCTTTGCGCTCGCGCTGGAACTCATCTTCTTCTTCGGAAATCTCTTCATGCTCTATCTCATCTTCAGCCTCTGAGGCTGCCTCCTCAATGATTGAAGAGGCTATATTCTCCTCCAGTTTGCGCACACGCTCGTCAAAAATATCGTCTATGGCTGAAAGAATCTCTTCTATAGGGCCCACGGCATTACGTACACAGCGCCCCAAAGTTCCGACCGTCTCGCGTATATAGAGTAGATACTGGATCACCTGCTCGGGGCTAGCCTCGCAAGCCAAAAGCTTTTCCACATAATCCATGTAATCGTAGCACAGAATATAGCAACGACCCATGTAGAAGGTAGGCTGAACCACTCCAAGTGGAGGGACTCCAAAGCTGGTAATAGTTTTAAATAGGCTGGCGCTCACATCACCAGTAGTGGTGCGCTCTTGTACTCCTGCCCGCAGATCATTCCAAAAGGACATGGACTACCTCCCAAAAATCTCGAGGGCTTCCTTTCCACTTAAGTAGCCCAGTTCCCCCCTGATCTATACCTTCTGCCTACACTTGCCGACACTCCTGAGAATGGTGTGGAAACAACGAGTCTGCGCCATCCCCAGGCGGCAGACCATGCTCTTAAAGCCGCGGAGTGCCGCCGTCTTATAATATAGAATAGTTAGAAAACTGGTGTAAGCCTAACTGGTGGAGTCTGAAGCCGTTGCAACAGAAATGTCACCGGGGACACCGATAGTCGTGGGCCCAGAGAGTTCGGCAGATTCTGAGGTTAAGAGCTGGTCAACTTGGGCTGGTGAGGGCGCATCATAATCCTCGTCTTGCTCAGTAATCGGATTGGCAGCTAGGAGAGGCTGGGCTTCTTTCGTAAGCTGGCTGGGCTGGGAGTCTGCACCTTTAGTTCCCTGGGTTGAGTCTTGGCTAGGACTGGGTTGCTCCCGCTCAGGATCCGTGCCTGCTACGTCGACAAACACATTTTCGGAGTCGTGTGAGGAGACCACAGGTGAGGCACCAGTTTCTGTCGTCTGCCCTTGACGTGGGACTGGAGCCACTGCGCCACCAGGTACGGGTGCTTCACTTTCAAAGGAGTTGTTGCCGCTGGGCCGACCACGGTAACCGTAGGCACGGGATTCGTCATCGAAGCATTCCAGAATGTGGCGGCGCAACTCCTCGCCTCTATAACGGGCCTTGCCAACCTGTTCCAGTTCGTTAGCGGTCAAAGGGCGGCCAAGCTCTGTGCGTAGCCAACTGGCAAAATCGTTGCGATCCATGTGGTATTCCAGGGAAGCCGCCTCCACAGAATGCAGAGCCTCCACAAAACTGCGCAAGCTACGCACCTGGATTCCCAGGCTACGGCCTGGCACCCAGAATTTAAAGGCTCGCTCCTCCGATATTACGGTGGTGGGAGAGATGTTGGCCCCGTCCTTATCTTTTTGTTTGTGGCTCATTATGGCCGCCTCATCAGCATTGGCAAGTTGAGGAATTACAAACTTGGCTCGCTCCATGAGCGCTCGGGCCCTTCCCTTGTTTGATGCATCCGACCAAACGCTTATACGCGGCAGTGAAGGATGAGGGGCCATGAGTACCGAGGAACCATCGTTGAAATTGATGCGCACGCCGTCTATGTGCTCTAGTTGTTCGTCGCGGTAACGCTCTTTGATAAGGCGCATGACCTTGGCTTTATCGGACCAGTTGCAGTTTACATGTCCTGAGAAGGAGTAGTGGGGTGGAATAGCTTTGACTATTTCGGAAAGGGGTTGCTTTAAGTAGGCCATCATCTCCAGTATTTTGGCCAACAGGAACATGGCATCGAAACCGTAGGAAAATTCTGGGAAGATGAAAGCTCCAGAGGAGGTACCTGCCATGGTGATGCCTTCATGGATGGTGCTGCGCATTATAGAACAGTAGTCGGTTTTGGTGCGGATGATATGCCCACCCTCTTTAGTAGCCAGTTTATCCACTATGCTGGGTATGCTAGTTGGGATGGATACGTTCGCTCCATGTCGGCTGCGGAATACCATCAAAGCTATCAGAGCCAAAAGGTTTGTACCCCTGATCAGCACCCCATTTTCATCTACTACATAGATCCTCTCGGCATCAGCATCGATGATAATGCCCAGATTAGCCCCTATAGAGTTTACTATGCTGGACAGTTGCTGCAGGGCATCGTCCCTTTTCTCTTGGAATTCTCTAGCCTTGTCGGAATCTACGTAAGCACTAAGCGATATCGTCTTGACCCCAAGTCCGTTAAGGATAAAGGGCAAAACCTGGCTAGCCGCGCCGTAGGAGTAATCTATCACTATTTTAAAGTGAGCGTCCTTTATGGATTTGATATCGACATGTCTTATAAAGCCGTTTGTGTATATGATTACGCACTCATCTAAATAATTGATTTCTCCGACTTCATCGATGCTGGTGCGGCGGAAACTTTGGCGTATCAGAGAATTCTCTACCTTGCGTTGCCAGATCTTATCTATGTTCATACCTTGGCCGTCGAAAAATTCGATTTCCAACTGGCGAGCGTCATCTCTGTAAACGCGGGTATGCACGCCGCCCATTATGCGGGGGTCATTTTTAGCAATGTAGCGACTGACCACAACGGGACGGAGGCGCAGATCTTGCACGTTGACTCCCACCGAACTTAGACCGCTAATTAGAGCCCTCTTTATAAGGCGGCTACCGCGGTGGGAGTCGCGAGAAACTACTATGGTGGAATTCTTGGGTAGAGTAGTCCCGAAGGCTGCTCCTAGTTTCATGGCAAACTCGGGTGATATCTCCAGATTGCCCAAGCCGGTTACGCTGTCGCGGCCAAAAATAGTTTCAGATGTCCTACTGCCCCATTCCAACTCCTCGGTTACGGTGGCTCCATCGGGGATGTTTTTGTCGCGCCAAATTTTGATGCCGGGATTGACGACCGCTCCTCGGCCAATCAGTACATTTTCACCAATTATACAGCTATCGTTGAGAGTTACACCTGACTTTATGGTACACTGGCGGCAGATTATAGCACCTTTGCAATCGGAGGCGCTTCCTATAAAGACGTTGTTAAGAATAATATCACGCTGCAGATTGACGTGCTCTTCAATGATGCAGTTATCCCCTATACAGGTGTAAGAGGAAATGTAGGCATGAGCGCCTATGCGGCAGTTGCGACCGATCATCAAGGGCGCCTCTAAAACGGCGGTAGGATCAACCTTGGTGCCTTCGCCGATCCAGACTCCTTCAGCAATAGATTTACCGGCCATCTCTTGCAGAACCTTGCCCTTAAACATGTCTCGGTGGGCTGCAGCGTAGTGGTCAATGTCTCCTATGTCGCACCAGTAGCCTCTGGCCGTGTATCCGTAGAGTCTGTCTCCATTTTCCAAGAGCTTGGGGAAGATATCGCGGGAGAAATCATATTCCCGATCGGGTTCCATAAGATCAAGTATACTGGGATCTAAAACGTAAATTCCGGTATTGACCTGGTCAGAAAAAACTTCACCCCAGCTTGGCTTCTCGAGAAACTTTTCTATAGCTCCATCTTTGTTGGTGATTACTACTCCGTATTCCAGCGGATTACTTACAGCCATTAGCACCAAGGTGGCGACTGCCTGTTTGTCCTTGTGAAAGGCTATGGCTCGGCCCAGCTCTATATCGGTTAGGCCGTCGCCGCTTATGACTATGAAAGTTTCCCCGCCCAGCTCTTCCTGGACCTTTTTTACGCTTCCGGCCGTTCCCAGTGGCTCATCTTCTATTGAGTAGATTATTTTTAAACCGAAATCTGATCCATCTCCGAAATAGGAGATAATGTCATCGGCCCTGTAATGCAAGGTGACTATTGCCGTATCGATGCCATGACTCTTTAGGAGAGCCAGGGTGTACTCCATAACTGGACGATTGCAGACAGGAAGCATGGGTTTGGGAGTGCTTTCCGTTAAGGGACGCAAGCGCGTACCCATGCCACCGGCCATGATCACTGCTTTCATAACCATCACCTCAAATTAAGGATATTGACACTCCCCGAGCCTTGGGGCAGGGGATTCTTGAGAAGTTTGCCGCCTAAGTTTATCTATATTGCTATGATAGCCTTATTCTCAAAAGGGCCGCCAAAAGCCCCCTAGCAGTCTTAAAAAAACAACAAAAAAACTCCGCGCCCACGCGATGCTATATACGCGCCGCCTGTAACGCAGAGTTTGCCTTTTATCTATATGATAGCGTTACTTAGTGGCGCTTTTTCCCCTTCTTGCCCTGACGAGGCTCGCCATTGTCCTGAACATCCATTACCGAATCTTCGGAACCGTTTTCAACAACTTCGGGCTGCTCAACTTCGGACTGCTCGGGGACTGGGAGCTCCTCGGCGGCAGTTTCCACATTTTCTGTACTCGCAATCACCTCGGGAGTTTGCTCTACCTCTTGAACTTCCTCAACAGCCTTTTTCAGCTCTTCCGGAATGGGAATCATCCGTTGCAGAACCAAGGAAGCCACATCAACTTTGGTTAAGCAGATCATGTCCTTGAGTTGACTCTCCAAATTCTCGCGCTGCTGCTCAAATATTATGTAACGCAGACGGGTGCTGACATCCTCAATCTGATCCAAGAATTCGAACCTGGCATTGGGACTGGTATGCTCCAGGTGGGAACGCATAAGCGTAGTGATCCTCTCCGTGGAGATAACTATGGCGCAGTTTAATTTGTAGGCGGCCAAGTGGGCGCCGACCAGGTAAGCCTGATCTAAGGTCATGGGTTCGGTGCAAAGCACGAACAGGTAATGTAAGCCGTTTATTGAGAGAAATATCTGGACCGGCAGGCCCTTGCTGTGGTAAATTTTCATGGCGCTGCCGGGAATGCCCAACTCGGCCAGAATACCGCGTACCACCACCAGGAGCCAATTGCTGTTGCTGAGCATCTTGGCGCCGCTGTCTGTGCAAGCCAAAACTTCTTCTATAAGTTCATCGGAGATTTGGTTGCCGCAGATAAAACACTTAAAGGCCTTCTGAGAGCTCTCATCGATAGTGGCTTTGTCGGAAACGCGCAGGATCTGCTGACCAGTGCGGCGGCAGAGCACGGCGTAATCTAAGCTCACTAAGCCCAGATCGGTAAAGCTGTGGATAAGCTTCTCCAGAACCTCGCGGTTAGCGTATTCAATCTTGTTCAAGAAGATGGAACCGGCATTCTTGATCTGCCCCAAAAGACCGCGTGCATCGCGGTGCATCAAGGACTTGGCGGCTGTGAGCTGCTCGGGGGTAGTCGGCTCTTCCATAACCTCGGCATCTTCGATATCCAACGGCTTTAAGTCGGGACTGAGTTGCCATGAGGGGAGTTTGTCACAGATTCCCGCCAAAATATCGCGAATCTCGCTGAAAAACTCCTCGGTGTCCCGAGGCTCATCGTTGGTAATGACACCGGCTTGAATTAAATTCTCACCGCGTTTTGCTTTAATGTAGAATATTGTGCCAGCCTCGGGCAGATAGAGTTCTCCCAGAATCAGGGGAGACTCTTTAAAAATATCGGTTAAGTTACAGGAATCAGGCTCCAAACCTAAACGGCTGAGATACTCAAGGCGCACCTTATGGAGCAGCGAATTATAACGGGCCTGCAGACTTTGTCTCAAATTGGAGGCCATCTCTTCAGTAAGCTCTACAGGTAATTGTTTCTTGATGATATTCAGCATGAACAAAAAATCTCGCTATCTCTCAAATATTGCCAACTCAGGCCAAGCCAGAGGCGACCGTGCAACAAGCCGACCTCACAAACCAGGCCAATATACCACGCCGCTCTACCTTCTATTAGCTGCTCTAATCCTCCTGCCTTAGGACACCGGGTTAAATAAGCAGAAGACCTGGCTGTGCCCGTTTAATGGTGTAGATTCTATTAGAACGAGCCAAACGTTTAGCCCTCGGATAAGCCTCTTACCAGTTCTTAAGGGGAGGTATGAAGTTGGCAGGTTAGTTGGCATTAACTAAATTTAGGGGATCTGTTGCTAATAGGCATACTTGCGGAATGTTTCTAGCAGACGTTGAGCTTCCGGTAGTCCCTGATCGGCCGCCTGAGTACACCAAGACATAGCTTGCTCCAGACTGCGTGTCGTGCCCTGACCGCGGGCGTACAGTAGGCACAAATTGTACTGAGCTTTGGCATATCCTTGCTGTGCGGCCTGATTGTAGCAGCTGAAGGCCTGCTGTAAGTTGCATTCTCCGCCGCGTCCCGTCTCCCAGAGTACACCCAAATTGTACAGGCCCAAGGCCTGGCCACCTCTGGCGGCCTGGGCGTACCAGCGCCGGGCGCTTTCCCAATCGCGAGCTTTCTCGCAGATAACACCCATATGGCAGGCTGCTATGTCTTCTCCGTTCTTTTCGGCGTGTTTTACGCGCAGTTTCAAAACGGGATCGGGAGCGGTGCGCTGGCGTGTCCGCAAGACGGAAAGCGCCTGGCCCATCGCTACAAAGGAGGCCAAATCCGGTGGCGCTGGAGGCGATGGAGTAGCGCTTTTGATCCCTGAATCATCAGAGTTGCAAGTTGAAGCCTTTACCGTGGCTTGGGGTTCTACTGACAGACCCAGAGGCTTAAGTTTGGGCATTTGCCCCTGGGCGGGTGCGGAATCACTGGTCGCGGCCTGACCCTTACCGTCGTAACGGTCTATGATTATTTGGGCTGGGGCAGAGCCGCTGGCCGCAGCCTTGCGTAACCATTTTAAGGCACGGGTTGGATCGCTCTGGGTGCCTTTTCCATACAGGTAGGCCAGTGCCAGGCCGTATTGAGAAGCGCAATCTCCCCGGCGTGCTCCCTGGGTATACAGTTCCAAAGCTTTGGTGTCGTCTTGGGGCACGCCCAGTCCTTGGGCATAAAGCTCGGCCAGGCGAGCAAAAGCGGGCAAAATTCCAGCTTCTAGGGCTTTTTCAAAATTCTGGGCGGCCTTGCGATAATCTTTGGCCTCGTTCTGTTCGTGGCTATACCATTCGCCCAGAGTCAAAAGTGCTTCATTGTTGCCCAAGGCCACGGCCCGGAAAAGATAATAGCGGGCTTGGCTAAAATCCTGGGGTAGGGAGGAGAGGCCCTGCATGCATATGCAGCCCAGGCGAAATAGAGCAAAGGGATCGTCTTGGGCGGCAGCTTTTTGCAACCACTCCCAGCCTTTTTGCTCGTCTTTAGGGCCGTCCTTACCCTGCAGATAAAAATCTCCCAAAATGGCCATAGCCTGGGTTACGCCCATATCGGCCAAGGTCTGCAGCGATTGATGATTGGAGAGCATTTTGTCATCAATTATTAAACTATCGCCCTCGGAAACGTCGCTAACTTCGTCGGAGTCCTCCGCCTCGGAGGCCTCACGATTTGACCAGGCAGGGCGGCCTGCGCCCTCTGCATCATGCACCTCTCCGGCTTCGTCGTTTTCTTCACTGTATTCTTCATCGGCGAAGAGCTCATCATACTCCGAGTCATATTCACCGGCGTGATTGGCCTGTAGGGTGACCATTATTGCCTTAAAAAATTTGCCAGCTTGGGGGTGCCCCAGTTCCTTGGCGCACAGTAGCCATCTTAAGGCCCGATTGAGGGGATCGCTGTCAGACTTGCCCGCCTTTCCCATTAAGTATAATTTGGCCAGCTCAAATAAGGCATCGGGGTGGTTGCGCTGGACGGCGCGGTGCAGCCAGGTTACCGCCCGATCGATGTCGGCTTGGGATTGGGCCGCCTCAAGGAATATCCGGCCCAAGTCGTATTGTGCCTGAGCGTTGCCGGCTTCGGCCGCGGTAAGAAGCGCTTGAGTTTGTATTTCCAACAACGACATACTTTCACCCTCTTTATTCCAAAACCCAGTTTCCCAAGGAGTCTTGTTTTATGCGTCCCTGTTCGGCAGCGTAAAGTATAGCGTTGCTCAGTAACGCGTTGATCTTGGGGGTAAGCCTTCCAAAGCCCATAACCGTACGCACCTCGGTGCGCAGATCATCGTCGGGCAAGCTGAGCTGTTCGGTCAGCACGTGCACCACAGCGTTGGCGATCTCAATTTCGCTGATGTCTTCGGGGGCGCGTTTGTTATCGTCAGCAGCGCCATTGACGCGGAAATCGCGGTATTCGCTGGGGCTCTGGCCCGTCTGCCACA